>VRUD01000008.1:0-11019 GCA_019456305.1 Cytophagales bacterium
ACAAAAGTTATTTGATTGATTTTCAATGTTTTGTGGGATTTAGTGCTTTGGTGTTTTAGTGGCATTTTTTCTTTTTTTACTTTTTGGAGTGGACTCAAGTATTCATTTCTCGATGCAAAAATACGTAAATTATAAAGAATTCTTTCTTTATCCTGCAAATATTATATATTTGCGATAACAAAATAATCAATAAAGAATGGTATCTAAAATATCAGGCAGTGCAGTACATGGTGTTGATGCTTTCACCATAGCGATTGAAGTGAATATCGTTTCGGGAACAAAATTTTATATAGTAGGCCTGCCTGATAATGCGGTTAAGGAAAGTGAAAGACGCGTTGAATCATCCATAAAACATCTTGGTTTTAAGTTCCCCCGCCACAGGGTAGTGGTAAACCTTGCCCCGGCTGATAAGCGAAAGGAAGGCTCTGCTTATGACCTGCCCATCGCATTGGGGATACTTATTTCTTCAAAACAAATAAAGGTGAATGGCTTGGATAAATACATGGTCATGGGTGAACTTTCGCTTGACGGTGCGTCAAGCCCTATCAAAGGCGTGCTGCCTATTGCCATTGAAGCAAGGAAACATGGGTTCAAGGGTTTTGTGCTGCCCAAAGTAAATGCCGCTGAAGCTGCAATCGTAAACAACTTAGATGTAATTGGAGTTGAGAGTTTGCAGGAAGCTATTGACTACTTTGAAGGAAACCTGGTAATAGAACCGCTAAAAAAAGACACCAGGGAGCTCTTTTTGAATACCCGTAACGATTATGATGCTGACTTCGCTGATGTACAGGGCCAGGGAAATATCAAAAGAGCGCTGGAGATAGCTGCATCAGGAGGGCATAATGTGATCATGATCGGTCCGCCCGGTGCCGGCAAAACCATGCTGGCAAAAAGGCTGCCTTCAATATTGCCCCCACTCACGCTGCAGGAAGCGTTGGAAACTACAAAAATTCATTCAGTTGCCGGTAAAACGACCGAACGATCATCCTTGATCGCTACAAGGCCTTTCAGGTCACCACACCATACGATCAGCGATGTGGCCCTGGTGGGCGGTGGCGGAAACCCGCAGCCCGGTGAAATATCTCTTTCGCACAACGGGGTGCTGTTCCTCGATGAGTTGCCTGAATTTAAAAGGACGGTGCTTGAAGTGATGCGGCAGCCCATAGAGGAGCGAAGAGTTACGATCTCAAGGGCAAAAACTTCCGTGGAATACCCGGCTAATTTTATGCTCATCGCCAGCATGAACCCATGCCCCTGCGGCTATTACAACCACCCAGACAAAGAGTGTGTCTGTGTTCCCGGGATGGTGCAAAAATACCTGAGTAAAATAAGCGGCCCCCTGTTAGACCGCATTGACCTGCACGTAGAAGTAACGCCTGTCTCATTTGACCAGATGACGGCTAACAGAAGAAACGAAACCAGCGCAGATATCAGGGAAAGGGTGATAAAAGCCAGGGAAATACAGTCAAAGCGGTTTGAAAAACAAAAAGACATCTATTCCAATGCTATGATGCCCTCCCAAATGGTGAAAAAAGTCTGCCAGATCAATGAAGCAGGTAAAAATTTACTAAAAACCGCCATGGAAAAATTAGGGCTCTCTGCCAGGGCCTATGACAGGATACTTAAAGTATCAAGAACCATTGCCGACATCGAAGGCACTGACGAAATTAAAACAGAGCATCTTGCCGAAGCCATCCAGTACAGGAGCTTGGATAGGGAGGGATGGGCTGGGTAGAAAAGTTGGCAGTTGGCAGTTGGCAGTTGGCAATGTGAGTCAATTGTACAATATTAGTATTCATTCGTATATTTACCCTGTGAAATTTCTTCTATTTAACAGGGTTGGCATCGGATATTCGTATTATGAAAATAGACAAAAAAACCGTTCAAAAAATAGCCCACCTGGCAAGGCTGGAGTTTAAGGATAAAGATGAAGAAGCGATCATTAAAGATCTGAATAAAATGCTTGAATGGGTCGGGAAGCTCAATGAGCTCAATACTGCAGGCATTGAGCCGCTCACACATCTATCTGAGGAGGTCAATGTGATGAGAAAAGATGAGCTGAAAAAACACATCTCCCACGAACAAGGATTAAAAAACGCACCGAAAAAAGATTCGGATTACTTTAGAGTACCCAAGGTGCTGGAGGCGCATGGCGCATAGCGCAGGGCGCATGGAGCAGAGCCCCACCAGTTGGCGGGGCCATGCGCCACGCGCTATGCGCTTAATATTCTGGAAAGACTGGTACACACCTTATAAGATATTTTACAACGTATTTCTTTGTTTATTTGCTGTAAGCTTACTGGCTCTTTTGATCCAGTATTCCATTGGCATTGATAATGTAATAAGCTGGGATATCGTAAATGAACTAAAAAGTGTCAGTATTGTACTGGACAAATTTACTGTAAATTTTGTAGAGACGTTGCATGCAACGTCTCTACAAAATTACGATTTCACTGTAGATACCCATACCTACCTCATTTTTCAAAAATTCGTTGGCAGCAATTTCGAAGTAAACTACCTGGCAACCCTGTTTTTCATCTTTGTTTCATTATCCATAATACTTTTATTGAGCGCTGTAACCTGCCTGAAAGCTGTGTGGTATTTTGGAGGGATGGGCATTTTTGTTATCTTCCTCGTAAGTATTAGATTTGACCTTATCGTTGATCTTGATCCCATTATAAATACAGGTTATCTACAACTAATTAATATCCTGCTTATAACAGCCATCATTTTATTTTGTTCAACGAGCTACTATTTTTATGCTTATAAGAAAGATACCTCTTTTGAATTACGCTTTCTGATATTTTCTATTATCAGTATTTTATTAGGCGGCTTGATATGGTTTAAATCAGATGTGAGCCATCCGGTTTTATTTATGGCCAATTATGGCTGTGTGTTGCCTGTAGTTTTAACAATAATTTTTATTTTTATTATTTCGCTGGAGAATATTGACAGCATTTTATATTTGGCTACCAGGTCAAAAAGCCCCAAAAGTGGCAGTAATCTCCTGCATTTTACATTTTTTTCTCTAATATATCTGTCGTGCCTGGTTTTAGTTTATCTTGAGAACGCAAGATTTTTTGAATTTGATCTGATCTATTTGAACGCGTTTGTGGTATTTGTAGTCTCTGCTCTATTAGGTATCTGGGGCTTCAAAAAAAGAAATGTCTTATTTAAAGGCCAACTGCCTTTTGCTCCGATCGGAGCTTATCTCTACTTAGGTTTTGCCATTATTTCAACCATTACAATGGGCTATTACTTTGCTACCGGCAACGATCCGATGGTTGAGGTTTTTGAAGAAATTATTATTTTGGCGCACCTGATCAGGGGAGGCTTATTTTTTCTCTATATACTCAACAACTTTTCTACTCCCATAGCTCAAAACATGCAGGTACATAAGATCGTATATCAACCAAATCGTACCCCCTTTTTTATCGTAACCGGATTATCTATTCTTGGAATTGCTGCGATGATATTCAAGTCAAACTTTGCTGCGTATGATAAAGTAATTGCAGGTTACCACAATGGGCTGGGTGATATTTACGTTGCTGAAAATAATTATTCCTTAGCTAATAAATATTATAATGATACTTATGTACAGGGTGAGCAAAGCCACAAATCAATTTATGCCATTGCCTCATTAGCCAAAGCCCGGGGTGATGATCGTACAGCGATCAGGTATTATAACAGCGCATTGTCAATGAAACCCACACCATTTTCGTATGCAAATTTAAGTGACCTATACCTTAGCAAGAAAAAGATTTTTGACGCTTTGTTCATTCTGGAGGAAGGGATCAAAAAATTTCCTCTAAGTGGTGAACTCTATAATAATCTCGCTTTAGTTTACAACAATATGAATATGACAGATTCTACCCTTTTCTACCTTGATCTGGCAAGCGCTCATTTAAAAAATAAAAAAGTTCCTGCCTCAAATTTATTAGGATTTTTTGCAAAAAAATCCAATCATTATATTAGGGCTGGACATACCGTGCCCCTACAATTTCAAACCATTGCAGATAGTCTCCAAAATAACCTTGAACTTTCTTCATATCTCCCTTTTGTTAGTAATAGATTGGTAGGCAGCCACAGCCCCCCTAAATCCCCCCGAAGGGGGGACTTCCCAACCCCACTTCCCAAAGGAAAAGGGGATAGCAAAAGCGATGGAAAAGTCCCCCCTTCGGGGGGATTTAGGGGGGCTGGTAGGGGGGCGGGAGATTCTATTTTAAATATTACCCAATTTTGCTGGTTATACAATTATTCTATTTATCATCTCACACAGGATGGAAAGGGAATGGCAAAGTCCCCCCTTTGGGGGGATTTAGGGGGGCTCATTGAACAAAATTACAAATACAATGAGGACCTGCTCTTTCTGACCGCCTGTTACAACTATTATTATAATGACATGGGCAAAGGTAAAATATTACTGGATCAGCTGCAGGAAAATAGCATGTATATGTCTTATCACTATAATAATATTTTAGGTTTATGGATGCTCCAGCAGGGCGCTTACAAGCTGGCTGCAAAATATTTTGATACCGCAAAAAGCCTTACCCCTAATACAATGTCGGAGCGTAGCGGAGATCCCCCCGAGTACTCGGAGGGAAAAGACCAGAAACAAAATGTAAAGGTCAATTATGCCTTTACCTTATCAGCAATGGGTGATAAAAGTCAGGCTATTGAGGCATGGAAAGAATTGGAAAATGATACAAACACACTTACTTCCATGCAACCACACAATCATGCTGGCATGCAGGTCAATAAGATTGCAAAAAATTTTATAAAAGTTTTAAGCGAGCAGGTCGAAGATCCAGACGCAGTCGGGGGAGCAGAGGGAAGCGAGCAAAGGGCACGCCCCCGACTGCGTCTGGATCTTCGACATGCGCCTTGTGATACTTTACAAACATTAAAAACTGATAGCTGTTATAAACTTTTGTTAAAAAGAGCATCATTTTATGAAGACGGAAGAATAAGCGCAGCTAATTTTTACAACACAAAAAACAAAGATTATGCTTACGACATTTTACTGGAAGGTATCGATCTCAATCCTTATTCTGTCAAATTATATAAAGCGTATATTCTTTATTGCCTGGAATTAAATCTTACTTCTTACGCCCAACACGCTATGGATGAACTTCAAATACTTACTACAGAAGAAGATTTTATTGAATTTTTACAAAAATATTATGAGAAACAAACGTTAATAGAAAAATCCCTGGCGGAATGGGAATGAGCGCAGGGCCAGGGCACAATGGTTATATGGTTATATGGTTATTCTGACAGCCATCTAACCATATAACCATATAACCATATAACAATTTATGAAAATCATCCAAACATCCAACATTTCAAGGACCTATAAAATGGGCAGTGAGACTATTTATGCTTTAAAGTCTATTACCATTGATATAGTTAAAGGAGATTATGTAGCATTTATGGGACCTTCGGGTTCAGGAAAATCAACTTTAATGAATATTATTGGCTGCTTAGATACACCTACTTCAGGGAATTATTTTCTTAATCAGCATAAAGTCAGCGATTTAAGTGAAAACAAGCTTGCAAATATCCGCAACAAAGAAATAGGCTTTATATTTCAAACTTTTAATCTCTTACCCCGTTCCACTGCACTTGAGAACGTGTACCTGCCCCTCATTTATGCCGGGTATAAAAAGGCAGACAGAGAAGAAATGGCAATTAGAACGCTTGAAGATGTGGGCCTGAAAGACAGGGCAAATCACCAGCCCAATGAACTATCAGGCGGAGAAAGGCAAAGAGTAGCTATTGCCAGGGCAATGGTCAACAACCCTTCCATATTATTAGCTGATGAACCTACCGGTAATCTTGATTCAGTAACTTCCTACGAGATCATGGACCTGTTTACAGAATTACATAAAAAAGGTCATACCATTATAATGGTAACCCATGAAGAAGCAATTTCAAAATTTGCACACAGGATCATAAAATTGAAAGACGGGCTTATTGAATCAGATAAGGCTAACAAAGAGGTTAAAATGCTTGAATCAGAGAAGGAATGAACCGGGTAATGCGGGAATATCAAATTTATATTTATCTTCAAATTACTGACTGCATAGAATCACGTAAACCATACTTTAATTTATATGCAATTTCCTGAAAAGTCAAATAATTGTAGCTTTATCATTGCACCATGCTCCGCAAAGAGGCGGGGCTATGCGCCATGCGCCTTAGCAAAGGTATTTATCGGAATTATATTTTTTTTATCTTCCTCTACCTTACTTGCTAACAATACTGTAACAGACAGCCTTCTACATGAACTCCAAAAAGCCAAAGAAGCCTGCCCCGATTGTGCAGGAGACACCACAGTTGTAAAAATCTTAAATAAACTATGCTGGGAATACAAAAGCAATGACCCGGCAACAGCCCTTCAATACGGATGGCAGGCGCTGTCTCTTGCTAAACAATTACTAACTCCTGGCAAAAGTGATGAGAATGATGCAATCAAACGGGGAATAGCAACGAGCTTGAATAATATCGGACAGGTCAACAGCCTGCAAGGTAACTACGAAAAAGCCATGGACTATCTGCTGCAATCACTAAAAATGAGAGAGGAAATGAATAATAAAAAAGGAATTGCAGTATGTTTGAATAATATTGGAGGCGTATATTATCATCAAGGCAACCAACAAAAAACCATAGAGTATTTCCTTCAAGCGCTAAAAATATTGGAAAAACTCGGAGATAGACAAAGAACTATTACATGTTTGAATAATATCGGGGGTGTTTATTACTCGCAAACCAACTACGAAAAAGCCATAGAATATTACCTAAAATCCTTGATCATTGCTGAAGAATTAGGACTAAAAAAGGAAATTGCATTACTTTCAAATAATATTGGCGCTGTTTACAAGGAACAAACAGGAATGCTCACTACACAAAAGCTACGGAAACCTAGCTTCAAAAAGACTCTTAAATATTATTTTAAAGCTTTGAAAGCTAATGAAAAATCAGATAACAAACATTGGATGTCAATCAACCTGAATAATATAGCGGAAGTATATTCAGAACAAGAGAATTATAATAAAGCAATTGAATACACTCAAAGAAGCCTGAATATTGTGATAGAAATAGGTGCAAAAGAACAAATAAAACATGCCTGGCACATCCTTGCAGAGACTTATGCCAGACAAGGCCATTACAAAAAAGCTTATGAATACTACCAATTATATTCTGAAATAAAAGATTCACTGTTAAACGAAAACAGCTTTAAGCGAATAGCAGAAATGCAAGCCCAGTATGAAAGTGAAAAAAAAATAACGTTTCTAAAAAAAGAGAAGGAACTACAGGCTATAAAGCTCAAACAACGAACCACACAGCGCAACGTATTGATTATTGGTTTTGGATTGGTAATAATATTAGCATTAGTAGTATTTATAGCTTACCGGCAAAGTAAAATTGCCGCTCAACAAAAAGCACAAAGGCAAATAGAAAAGCATCTTCATGAAATTGATCTTTTGCGGGCAAACATCAATATGGAATTTCCTCAATCTGCTCAAAAATTTAAAGTTACAATAAACCAGGAAGAATTGAACAGGTATCTTTTAAATCCAATGACCGAAAGAGAATTGGATGTGTTATATTTAATTTCAGATGGAAAAACCAACAAAGAGATAGCAGATAAATTATACGTGTCTGTTAATACTATTAAGACCCATATTCTGAAAATTTACGAAAAACTTGATGTCAGAAACAGAACCCAGGCTGTTGTGAAAGCAGGTGGTTTGGATATACTAAATAATAAGATTTCTTAAAAATCACCCAAATGGGTGATAAATATAAAAAAGATAGCGCTGATATTTGGGCGTTTATTTTTAAAACTAAAACTCTAATAGTCATGAAAAAGTTATCCATATTTTTGTTTATCACCCTGATGGCTGTATATGTTAATAGCCCTGCACAGATGTCATTAAAGTGGGCTACACAATATTTAGGTACCGGTAACACTCTGAATGATGCTGTCGGGCTTGCAGTAGATACAAACGCCAATGCGTATGTGGTTAGCAAAAGCTGGAACGGTTCTGATTATGATATTTTACTTATAAAATACAATTCAGTTGGCGACACTATGTGGACCAGCACTTATGATGATACTGGAAATGATGACATTCCTGTGGGTGTAGATGTTGATAACGCTGGAAATATTTATATAGTTGGTAACACCAGCAATGGCCTTAAAAAAGTAATAAGAAAGTACAATACAAACGGGGTTACGCAATGGACACAGACACTTACATCTGCTCTCGGTCTGCCCGCAAATGCAATGACCGTGGATAGTACCGGGAATGTTTACTTTACAGGAAGACGAGTTGATAACATTTCTCCATTTGACGATAACATAGAGACTGTAAAATTCTATTCAACTGGCTTTTTTGCGTGGGGTAAATATTATGATGGAGTCAATGACGGTGATGATGCCGGAAATGATATTACTGTGGATGCTTCAGGAAATGTTTATATCAC
This sequence comes from Cytophagales bacterium, assembly GCA_019456305.1. Taxonomy (NCBI): domain Bacteria; kingdom Pseudomonadati; phylum Bacteroidota; class Cytophagia; order Cytophagales; species Cytophagales bacterium. The sequence continues at coordinate 8,494 of VRUD01000008.1, forward strand.
CGGATATGAGAGAGGGGTATCCAGCAGAGATATAGTAACTATTAAATACAATTCAGCCGGTACACTGCAATGGTCAGAAGCTTATAACAGCATTACAAATCAATTGGATAGGGGTGCAGTTATTTTTACTGACATATCAGGAAATGTATATGTAGGTGGTTATGGCGGGTCTCCTATTGATGGAAGTTCTGGCTTTTTAACGATCAAATACAACTCATCAGGAGGAGCGCCTCAATGGGTAAGTAAATATAGTGCAAGTTCTTTTCTTAATAAAGTAACCGATATCATTGTTGATGCATCCGGGTATGTTTATATGGCAGGAGTTAATAGTAATGGATCAAACGATGATATGATAACTATCAAATATAATTCAGGCGGCACACTGCAATGGGCACAGATCTATGCTGGAGATGCTACATTTAATGAAACAACAAATAGTATTCTCCTGGATGGTTCTGGAGATGTTTATGTGGGTGGTTCAACCAGAAAATTTGGCAATACTGATTATTGTATTATTAAATACGATTTGAATGGGAATTTATTAGAAGAAACTTTTTATGATGGTTACGGCTTTGCAAATTATGGGTCCGCAACAGCATGGGGGAATAACGGAGACATTATTGCTACCGGAAGAAACTGGAGCGGTAGTAATTGGGAAATAGGAACCGTTAACTTCTGCGTTCCTCCTGCTGCCAATGCAGGTTTTGACAAGACAATTTGTGTGTATGACTCCGCACAATTTACTGCTTCAGGAGGCGTAACTTATAGTTGGAGCCCGACAACAGGCATGAGCAACCCTAATATCGCCAATCCAAAAGTCAACCGTAGTTGGGTTGGATCCCCTTATACCTATACTGTCAATGTAACCAATGCCAACGGTTGTTCCGCTACTGACCAGGTAATATTAACTGTCAATAATGATCCTAGCGCTTTTATAACAACAAGCGGTTCAACAACTTTTTGTGACGGCAATTCAGTAGTTTTGAAAACATTATCAAGTTCTTGGATAGATATTGAATGGTACAGGAATGACACACTTGTTGATATTCTTGTAGATTCCATTATTGTTACCCAAAGTGGTAATTATTGGTTTTGGATGGCCAATTCCAGCGGTTGTGTTGACACTTCGGCAACTGAAGTGGTTACTGTAAATCCCCCACCCCCAGCAAATGCAGGAACTGATGTAGGTATTTGTATCGGGGATAGCACCACCTTATCGGCAAGCGGGGGCGTGAGTTATAGCTGGAGCCCTACTATAGGTTTGAGCAATCCTAACATCTTTAATCCGGTTGCCAACCCAACATCAACAACCACTTATACGGTAACAGTAACGGATGCTAATAGTTGTGTAAATATAGATTCTGTAGTAGTAACGGTAAATTCTTTACCTATCGCCAACGCAGGAACTGACGCCAGTATTTGCATTGGATCAGGTACAACATTATCTGCAAGCGGGGGCGTGAGCTATAGCTGGAGCCCTACTATAGGTTTGAGCAACCCTAACATCTTTGATCCGGTTGCCAGCCCAACATCAACAACCACTTATACGGTAACAGTAACGGATGCTAACAGTTGTGTAAATATAGATTCTGTAATAGTAACGGTAAATTCTTTACCTGCCGCCAACGCAGGAACAGATGTAAGTATTTGCACCGGGTCAGACACAACCTTATCGGCAAGCGGAGGTGTAAGCTACAACTGGAGCCCAACAACAGGTTTGAGCAACCCTAACATCTTTAATCCGGTTGCCAGCCCAACATCAACCACCACTTATACGGTAACAGTAACGGATGCTAACAGTTGTGTAAATACAGATTCTGTAGTAGTAACAGTAAATTCTTTACCTGCCGCCAACGCAGGAACAAACGCAAGTATTTGCGTTGGATCAGGTACAACATTATCTGCAAGCGGAGGCGTGAGCTACAACTGGAGCCCTACTATAGGTTTGAGCAACCCTAACATCTTTGATCCGGTTGCCAACCCAACATCAACAACCACTTATACGGTAACAGTAACGGATGCTAATAGTTGTGTAAATATAGATTCTGTAGTAGTAACGGTAAATTCTTTACCTATCGCCAACGCAGGAACTGACGCCAGTATTTGTATTGGATCAGGTACAACATTATCTGCAAGCGGGGGCGTGAGCTACAACTGGAGCCCTACTATAGGTTTGAGCAACCCTAACATCTTTGATCCGGTTGCCAGTCCAACATCAACAACCACTTATACGGTAACAGTAACGGATGCTAATAGTTGTGTAAATATAGATTCTGTAGTAGTAACGGTAAATTCTTTACCTATCGCCAACGCAGGAACTGACGCCAGTATTTGTATTGGATCAGGTACAACATTATCTGCAAGCGGGGGCGTGAGCTACAACTGGAGCCCTACTATAGGTTTGAGCAACCCTAACATCTTTGATCCGGTTGCCAGTCCAACATCAACAACCACTTATACGGTAACAGTAACGGATGCTAATAGTTGTGTAAATATAGATTCTGTAGTAGTAACGGTAAATTCTTT
>VRUD01000008.1:11119-77059 GCA_019456305.1 Cytophagales bacterium
ATAGATTCTGTAGTAGTAACGGTAAATTCTTTACCTATCGCCAACGCAGGAACTGACGCCAGTATTTGTATTGGATCTGGTACAACATTATCTGCAAGCGGGGGCGTGAGCTACAACTGGAGCCCTACAATAGGTTTGAGCAACCCTAACATCTTTGATCCGGTTGCCAGCCCGACATCAACAACCACTTATACGGTAACAGTAACGGATGCTAACAGTTGTGTAAATATAGATTCTGTTGTAGTAACAGTAAATTCTTTACCTGTCGCAAACGCAGGAACAGATGTAAGTATTTGTACCGGGGCAGGTACAACATTATCTGCTAGCGGGGGCGTGAGCTACAACTGGAGCCCTACAACAGGTTTGAGCAACCCTAACATCTTTGATCCGGTTGCCAGCCCAACATCAACCACCACTTATACGGTAACAGTAACGGATGCTAATAGTTGTGTAAATATAGATTCTGTAATAGTAACTGTAAATTCTTTACCTGCCGCCAACGCAGGAACTGACGCCAGTATTTGCATTGGATCAGGTACAACATTATCTGCAAGCGGGGGCGTGAGCTACAACTGGAGCCCTACAACAGGTTTGAGTGACCCCAATATCTTTAATCCGGTTGCCAGCCCGACATCAACCACTACTTACACGGTAACCGTAACAGATGCCAACGGTTGTGTAGATTCAGATTCAGTAGTAGTAACACTGTATCCGGTTATCATTATCAGTTCAGAAATACCGGCAGATGTTACTACTTGCGGAGGAAGTAATGGTACAATAACCATAATCGCATCAGGGGGTACCGGTACCTTAAGCTATTCCATAGACGGTGGAAGCACTTATCCAAATACAACAGGAGTTTTTACAAATTTGAGCACCGGCTTTTATGATGTAGCAGTACAGGATACTAATCTATGTACACAATTGGGCAGTACTTTAATTATCAATGAGCCGTCATCAATAAGCATCAATTCAGAGCTTCCAACAGATGTAACGGGTTGTAATAGTGATAGCAATGCAACGATCACAATAAACGCAACTGGTGGTACAGGAACATTAATTTATTCAATAGACGGAGGAGCCACCTATCCGAACAACACAGGTCTTTTTACAGGTTTAAGTGCAGGATCCTACAATATAGCGGTACAGGATTCAATTGGCTGTACGGCAATCGGAAGCACCTTAATTATCAATGAGCCGTTGATACTTAGTATCAGTTCGGAAGGAACAACAGATGTAACCGGTTGTAACGGGGATAGCACTGGAACGATCACAATAACAGCAAATGGCGGTACCGGAACATTAAATTATTCAATAGATGGAGGAGCCACCTATCCGGATAGTACAGGATCTTTTATAGGTTTAAGTGCAGGAAACTACGATATAGCAGTACAGGATTCAAACGGCTGTACAGCAATTGGAAGTACGGTAATGATCAACGAACCGGCAGCAATCAGCATTAATTCAGAGGTTCCAACAAATGTAACAACCTGCGGGGGTAGTGACGGAACAATAACAATAACGGCTTCCGGAGGAACAGGTACGCTGGAATACTCCGTAGATAACGGTATTACATTTCCAAATACTACGGGTATCTTTACCGGATTAACCGTGGGTAATTATAATGTAGTGGTTCAGGATTCAAATAGCTGTACCGTTATTGGAAGTACAGTAACGGTCAATGAGCCATCCACAGCTATAATAACTTCAGAAGTAGCAATGGATATCACCTGCAATGGCTTGACTGATGGAACGATCACAATTATGGCAACAGGAGGAACTGGTGTTTTAAATTACTCAATAGATGGGGGTACCACATTTTTAAATACCACTGGAATATTTACAGGTTTGGGAGCCGGCTCTTATAATATAGCCGTACAGGATTCCATCGGTTGTACCACTGCCGGTAGTATATTAATCATCTTTGAACCGGCAGCCACTGTTTTAACAACATTTTCACTCCCTGATACTTCAAGTGGTTCTGTAGGTATTGCCTGGGTAACAGTATCAGGAGGCACCCCACCCTATTCATATCTATGGGATGCAGCAGCAGGTTCACAAAATACTGATACTGCTACCAGCTTGTCAGCAGGCACTTATACAGTTGTTGTTGCTGACAGCAATGGCTGTATAGACAGTGCTGTTGTTACAGTTTCTGAAGTTACAGGAATTTCCAATCTTCAATTTTCAACCTTCAATTTTCAGGTTTATCCCAATCCGAACAACGGTAATTTTGAGATCATGATTGAAGGGCTAAATGAAACCGTTGAATTATCAATGACAGATATGCTGGGTAAGGTTGTATTCTTTGGTGTTTTGAATAATGAAAATGGTGTTATTAAATCAACAATTAACACCAAATATCTACCAGGGGGAATGTATTTTGTCAAAATTACTTCTTCAAACAACCGGCATGCTTTAATTAAAAAAGTAACAATCTATTGATTTTTTCTGCATATGTCAACCAAACCCCTCCATGGAGTTAGGATAGTAGACCTCACCCGGCTCCTGCCGGGCCCTATGTGCACCTTACACTTAGCCGATATGGGCGCTGATGTGATAAAAATTGAAGATACCAAAATGGGAGATTATGCCCGGTCAATCCCCCCTATGCAAAAGAAGAATTCCTCTTTTTTTTTAGCAGTCAACCGAAATAAACGCTCTGTAGCGCTCGACCTGGCAAAGGAAGAAGGCAGACAAGTGTTTCTTAAATTATCTGAAACTGCAGATGTGATCGTAGAGAGCTTTCGTCCGGGAGTGGTAAAGAAACTCGGCATTGACTACGAAACCATTAAAAAAGTTAACCCCAAAATAATTTATTGCTCTATCTCAGGCTATGGGCAAACGGGACCTTACCGGGATAAGGCAGGTCATGATCTAAACTACTGTTCCAATGCAGGTATTATTAAACCAGTTGGCAGTAGGCAGTTGGCAGTTGGCAATCGGCAAACCCCGGTACCTTCAATACCAAACTTTCAGATTGGTGACATTGTTGGTGGTTCACTAAATGCTGCAATGGGGATCCTGGCTGCCCTGATCCAGCAAAAAACAACCGGTGTAGGCCAGTATATTGATGTATCAATTTTTGACGGGGTTTTGGCGCATTCCGTCACCGCATTAGCACACTTAAAAAGCATAGAAAGACTGGGTTTTGATACCTCCGATATGCTAAATGGGGCTTTGCATTGCTATAACATTTATGAAACAAAAGATTCCCGGTATATTGCATTGGCAGCGCTGGAATTTAAATTCTGGGAACGCTTTTGTGAGGCTGTAGGGAGGGATGATCTTACTGATAGTCACATGGTTTCTGGTGACGAGGCAGAAAAAGTCTACAAAGAACTTTCTGAATTATTTAAGACCAAAACACTCGAACAATGGATGGATCATTTCAAAGATATTGATTGCTGCATATCCCCGGTGCTATCATTATCTGAAACCATAAAAAATGAACAGGTCGTGGCAAGAAATACAGTAGTTATTAAAGAACATCCTGAAGAAGGAGACGTTATCCAGTTTTCTTTGCCGTTAAAATTTAGTAGTTTTGAATTTGAAATTAAGAAACCAGCGCCTTTGCATGGAGAGCATACGGAGGAAGTTTTAGCTGATCTGGGATATTCGAAAAGAAAGATTGAAGAGTGGAAAATTAAAAATATTATTTAATTTTATTCGTAAATCGTCATTCGTAAATCGTAAATAAATTATGATCCCACGCACACTTTTCACAGAAGAACATGATCTTGTAAGAAAAAGCATTAGTGATTTTTTTCAAAAAGAGATCGTCCCTTTTCACGACCAATGGGAAACAGACGGTCATATTTCACGGGACGCCTGGCTTAAAACCGGTGAAGCGGGTTTTTTATGCACTGAGATACCTGAGGAATATGGTGGAAGCGGTTTGAATTTTCTTTACAGCACCATTCTCATAGAAGAGCTTTGCAAAACAGGCTGCACCGGACCGGGTTTTGCGGTTCATTCTGATATCGTTACTCCCTACATTCTGCATCAGGGCACTGAGGCACAAAAGAAAAAATGGCTCCCGAAAATGGCAGCCGGTGAGGTGATAAGCGCTATTGCCATGTCAGAACCAGGAGCCGGCAGTGACCTGCAGGCAATCAAAACCACGGCAATAAAACAAGGAGATGATTATATTGTAAACGGCTCTAAAACTTTTATAACCAATGGTTATATGTCAGACCTGGTGGTGGTGGTTGTCAAAACTGATCCCAAAGCCGAAGCTAAAGGGATCAGTCTGTTACTGATGGAATCCGGGATGGAGAAGCCCCCCTTAGTCCCCCCGAAGGGGGGAAACAAAAAGTCCTCCCGAGTACTCGGAAGGGATTTAGGGGGGCTTCTGATGGAAGGTTTTACAAAGGGCAAGCCCTTAAAAAAGATAGGCATGAAAGCCCAGGATACCTGTGAGCTGTTTTTTGACAATGTAAAAGTGCCCCAAACCAATCTGCTTGGCAAAGAGGGGGAAGGATTTGCTTATTTAATGCAGGAGCTGCCGCAGGAAAGATTGCTGGTAGGTATTATAGCTGTGGTAGTGGCAGAAACTGCACTTGAAAAGACCATTCAATACACAAAAGATAGAGCCGCTTTTGGAAGGCCGATTGCAAAATTTCAGAACACCCGTTTCAAATTAGCCGAAATGGCTACCGAGATCCAGATCGGAAGAACCTTTGTTGATAAATGCATCGAACTGCACCTCAAACATGAACTGGACGCTCCAACTGCTGCTATGGTAAAATATGCTATGTCTGATCTGCAGTGCAAAGTGGTAGATGAATGCCTGCAATTTCATGGTGGATATGGCTATATGTGGGAATATTGGATAGCCCGCGCCTATGCCGACAGCCGGGCGCAAAGGATTTATGCGGGGGCGAATGAGATTATGAAGGAGATTATTGCCAGGAAGATAATAGACAATAGTTAGGGGCAATTTAATAAGGGACAATGACACGTAATGAAAAAACTAATTTCACTGACAATTGGATTGGGGCTTTGTATAATGACACTTTACGGACAAGACCATAATGATCTTCACGACACAGACGACCACAGACACCACATTGGACTTGCCGGTGGACTTGCATCCGTCCTGACAGAAAATGACTTGGCTGCAGGAGTACACATACATTACACTTACCTCTTTGACATTAGAAACGTAAATCTTGGGACAGGTTTGGGCTTCGAGACAATTCTGGACGAGCATAAACATTATGCTGCTTTCATAAACCTGACTTACCTTCCGACACATGCACTATCAATCACCGTTGCGCCAGGATTTGTTTTCGTACAAAATACGACCGACTTTTCAGTACACCTTGAGACCGCTTACGGCTTTGAGTTTAACAAAATACACATAGGGCCGACATTCGAGTTTGCCTATGCAAAAGACGACATACATCTAATGCTTGGATTACACGTAGGATTTGGACTATAAAAAACAATTAATCTATTGTCTTATTGTCTACTGTCTACTGTTCAGTTTTCGATATTTTCTTATTTTTATAATTTTTTTTATTATCTTTACCCCCAACATTATCAAATTATGGAATCAAGCATTATCACAGACGTTTTTCTTCCGGCAGCCTTAGCTATCATCATGCTGGGGATGGGATTAGCCCTGGTGATGGATGATTTTAAAAGGGTAGTGTTGTATCCTAAGGCAGTTGCTCTTGGATTAACCAACCAGCTTATCCTTTTACCTTTAATAGGATTTCTTTTTGCCTGGTTATTTCCTTTAAAACCTGAATTAGCGGTGGGGATTATGATATTAGCCGCTTCACCGGGCGGTGTTACCTCGAATTTAATCAGCCATGTATCAAAGGGAGATACAGCTCTCTCCATTACTTTGACTGCCATAAGCAGCCTGTTCACAATTATTACCATTCCATTTATAATCAATTTTGCCCTGGATTATTTTATGACTGGAGGAGAGGTAATCAAATTAGATGTACCGAAAACCATCCTGACAATATTGCTGATCACTGTTGTACCGGTATCAATAGGGATGCTTATCCGCCACTTTGCACCGGGTTTTGCAGAAAAAATGAACAAACCCGTTAAGATTATGTCTGTGGTTTTTCTGGCTTTGATCATAGCTGGTCTTCTTCTAAAAGAAAAAGAAAACGTGGTTTATTATTTCAAACAAGTTGGATTGGTAGTCCTTGCCTTAAATGTTACAACCATGCTGGCAGGATTTTATACCGCAAAGTTGTTTAAATTGAATTTACCGCAGTCAATCACCATATCAATAGAATCAGGGATCCAAAACGGCACATTAGCTATATTTATCGCCCTTTCAATCCTTCACAACTCACAAATGTCTATCACACCCGCTATCTACAGCCTGATCATGTTTGTCACCGGTGGGTTTATGATGTTTTACTTCGGACTCAGAGCGCATGGCAGTAGACAATAGACAGTAGACAAAAGACAAATAGACAATAAACAAGACAATTGCAATCAAGTTATAATAGAATATTATGTTTAAATTTAAAGAATTAACCGTGTAAATATATTTCTGAAAAAACTAAAAATGATTGGTTTGAAAAAGAACACGAGATTGGTAAAATGTTAAATCATATGATAAATTATCCTGAAAAATATACACGTAAAAAAAACAATTAATCTATTGTCTTATTGTCCATTGTCTACTGTCTATTGTCTACTGTCTATTGTCTACTGTCTATTGTCTACTGCCATGCGCTATGCACTCATAATTGAACCGATTCAAAACGAAACTATTGGAAAATAACAGCAATAACCCCAGTACCTTTCTCATCTACGGCTGTAATGGATACACCGGCAAATTGATCACCGAAATGGCTGTAAAAAAAGGTTTAAAGCCCATATTAGGAGGAAGAAATAAGGATAAAGTAGCAGAATTAGCCAAACGGCATGGCCTTCATCACTTGGTATTCGATCTTGAAGATGAAGAAAAGATAGAAAATGCTTTAAACGGCAGGGCCAAAGCTGTACTGCATTGTGCCGGGCCCTTTTCCCGTACTGCTAAAAAAATGGTAAAAGCCTGCCTGAAAACGTCTGTCCATTATATAGATATAACAGGTGAGATGATCATTTTTGAAACTTTGCAAAGCTATGATGAAGTTGCCAAAGAAAAACAAATAATGATCTTACCGGGAGCAGGATTTGATGTGGTTCCTTCGGATTGCCTGGCGCTCTATCTGAAAAACAAAATGTCCACGACCGCCACACATCTCGATTTGGCGATCATGTCAAGGGGTGGCATTTCGCAAGGCACAGCGCAAACCATTATTGAAAATATTTCAAAAAAAGGCGCCATAAGATTGAATGGAGAAATATTAAAAGTTCCCCACGCTTACGCATCCCGACATGACATTTCTTTTCCTTTTAGAAATGTCATCCCGAGTACTCGGGATGACATTTCGACAAATTATACAGGCGTAACCGTACCTTTAGGAGATCTTTTTTCAGCTTACCTCAGCACAGGCATTCCAAATATTACAACTTACTTTATTGTAAAACCCGCAATGGTCAAATGGATGAAGAAGATCAATTTTTTGGGTTGGATCTTTAAAAACCCATTGATACACAATTTTGTAAAAAACAGGATCACCAAAAATCAGCCTGGCCCGACTGAAGAACAAAGAAATACAGCGCAGAGTTATGTATGGGGAGAGGTTAGGTCAGTTGACAGTAAACAGTTGGCAATTGACAATAAAGAAAAAAGTGAACCTGTAAGAGCGATATTAAAATTACCTGACGCTTACAAATTAACGGCACTCACCTCCCTAAAAATAATAGAAAAAATCTTAGCGGGAAATTTTAAAGCGGGTTATCAAACTCCGGCAACAGCTTACGGTGAAGAGCTTATTATGGAGATTGAGGGGGTGGAGAGAGTGGATATGTAGCTTGGATTGTTGATCTCAGGTTACTCGGGATGGTGAAAATTATCAAAAATAAATATACACAGTCCCGATTTTATCGGGACTTTTATGCAGTTTTTCAAAGCCTTCTGAAATTTCATTATTTTTTGCTATCTTTGTGCTATGGATATGAACGAAGCACAGAAGCCCACACGCCTGATAGCCGTTATCGGTTATTTTAAAACTAACGACAATGAAAAAACTTACGACATTAGTTCTAATTCTTGTAACAGGAATTATTACTGCAAAAGGACAATGCACTTGTAATTATTCTTATAGCGGAACAACTGACACGCTGACTTTTACTAATCTTTCAGTTGTTTCTAATGCGCATTACTATTGGAACTTTGGTGACGGTTCTGGTTCTAATTCAGTTTCTCCAATCCATGTTTTTCCGGACAACGGAGAATATTTGGTTACGCTATACGGACTTGACACAGTTTCAAATTGTGTAGACAGATATGAGAGTTGGATTACCGTTATAAAATCCGACACCATTACTTGTAATGTTTTATTTTCTGATACAATAATTGGAACATATCTTCAAACTACAAATTTATCTACAAATTGTTCAGGCGCTAATACTAATTGTCATGTTGCTGGACCTGCACAAAATTATTGTGGTTCGGTTGGGCTTGGTGGCTGGGGTTCTTCTTTATTTCTTCACGGGATGCGTGCAACTACAAATGACAGTATAAACGGATACAGAATTTTAAAGGAGTATTACAAGACACTTCCATACCAATATACTTCAGCTATTAATTATCAAAATTGCTCTGCAAACTTTGAAGTAATTATTGACTACCAAATAGATGGAGCGATTGTGACACTTACTGCTATGAATAAAAATGCAACGAGTTACAGTTTTTATTTGACAGGTTTTGGTAATCCAATTCTTCTTAGCGGACAATCTGTTTCATATTTATTTCCTTATGTTAACTATACAAAAGCCAAACCTTGGATTGTTTATCTCATTACGAACGACAATATTAACAGTTGTTCGGATACAATCACGCAACAAATTCTTGTTAAAAATCCATATTACACTTTTCCCATAAGTTGCGCTATTTACTCACAACCACAGAATCAAGCTGCAATTATAGGTTCAAATGCACAGTTTGCAATTTCAGCATCAGCTAATGCTTATTATAGGTGGCAACAAGATGCAGGATTAGGATATGTAAACTTAACAAATGCTGGGCCTTATAGTGGAGTGTATACCGACACCTTGACAATTTCTAACGTTCAATTAATTATGAACAACTACAACTATCATTGTATAGTTTATGATAGTTTAGGAGGTTGTAATAATACAAGTTCGTCTGCTGTGTTAACTATTCCACTCGGAATTTCTGAAATAGAATTGATGAATATTAAAATTTATCCTAATCCAGCAACAGATATTTTGACTTTAATATTTCCAAACAATAAATCAAACACAGAAATTGAGATTTACAATTTGCTCGGAGAAAAAGAAATTTATTCAGAAGCAACAGGACAGCAAACAAACATTGACATTGCAGATCTGACAGCAGGTATTTATTTTATTAAAGTAAAATCGGATAATAAAATAAACCGACAGAAGTTCATCAAACAACAAAACAACCGATAACAACCAATGGTAAAAGACTGTAAACTATGGGATTGACAGAGATAAAAAAAACTTAAAAAAAACAATTATTACTTACTTTTGAGAAAAATATTTTATAACCTGTATTATCTGTGTCTATGAAAAGTTTATGGAATAATAATCAGGCAAAGAAGCTTGCTGATGACCCTCTGAAACTACGGGTATACACCTCTCAACTTTTAGGACAGGAACCAGACCTGGTACTGCACGGTGGAGGCAATACCTCGGTAAAGGCAGAAGCTACTAACTTATTCGGGAAAACAGAACAGATCTTATACGTCAAAGGCAGCGGCTGGGACCTGGCAACCATTGAAGCAGCCGGATTTGCCCCAGTCAAATTAGACGTATTAAAGCAAATGGCTGCATTAGACAAATTGAGCGATACAGAGATGGTCAGCGTACAAAGATCAGCAATGACCGATCCCAGCGCTCCCAATCCCTCGGTGGAAGCCATTTTACATGCGATCATTCCTTTCAAATATGTAGATCACACGCACGCTGATGCCGTGGTCACCATCACCAATACAGAAAAAGGGGAAGAGCGGATCAGGGAGATCTACGGCAATCGTGTGCTCATTGTCCCTTACGTGATGCCGGGGTTTATTCTTGCTAAAAAAGTCTATGAAATGACACGGGATATAGACTGGAAGCAAATTGAAGGGATCATTTTAATGAATCATGGCGTCTTTACCTTTGACGACAATGCCAAAAGCAGTTATGAAAAGATGATCCGGATAGTTACAGAGGCAGAGGGTTATCTAAAATTGAAAATGGAAAATGGAAAGTGGAAAATGGGAAAAAAAGCCCATGTAATAGCCTCGTCTCAAATTTCCGGGCGAATAAATTTTTTGGAATTAGCTCGTATTCGTCAAGCCGTTTCCAAAACTAAAGGAACAGCCATGATTGCCAGGTTAGATGATGAGCCGGAATCGCTTAGCTTTGCCAATTTGCCTGATGCTGCTTCCATTGCTGTCCGCGGGCCATTAACGCCAGACCATGTGATCCGCACCAAACGCATTCCTGTAATTTTGACCACAGATTACGCAGATTACCACCGAGAAATCGGGGCAGGCACAGATTTAGAAAATGATATCAGTAGTTATTCTAAGGCATACCGCAAATATTTTGATCGTCACACTAATGGTAAACTTACTTGTTTGGATCCGGCACCCCGTTGGGCAGTTTGGCCGGGACGTGGCACCATCACGTTTGGCAGCAGTGTAAAAGAATCTGAAATTATAGCTGACATCAAAAGACATACTATTCTGGCTATCCGGAGTGGAGAAGCGCTGGAAGGCTGGAAAGCATTACCGGAGAAAGATATCTTTGATATAGAATATTGGGAACTGGAACAGGCGAAACTCCGCAAAGGTGGGTTACCTCTCCCTTTACAAGGTAAAATCGCATTGGTTACAGGTGCGGCCAGTGGAATCGGACGCGCTTGTGTAGAATCTTTACATGCGCAAGGTGCAGCCGTAGCAGCGCTCGATATTAATCCTAAAATAACAGGTCTGTTCAATCAAAAGGATATTGTGGAATTAGCTTGCGATATTACCGATCAGAAAAAAGTCAGGAAATCTGTTGAAGCAACCATTCGTCAGTTTGGCGGCCTGGATATACTGATCAGCAATGCCGGTATATTCCCTGCCAGTAAAGATATTGCAGATATGGATGCGGAAAGGTGGGATCAAAGTATTGCAATAAATTTGACGAGTCATCAACGCATGTTACAAGCTTGTATTCCTTATCTCAAACAGGGCATAACGCCTGCTGTGGTTATCATCGCTTCCAAGAATGTAGCAGCGCCCGGTCCCGGGGCTTCGGCTTATTCTGTTGCCAAAGCAGGACTAACTCAATTGGCTCGTGTCGCTGCTTTAGAGCTGGCAGCTTCCGGAATACGCGTCAATGTGATCCACCCCAATGCTGTGTTTGACACAGCAATATGGACGGAGGAGGTGTTAAAGAGCCGGGCTAAACAATATGGAATGAGTGTGGAACAATATAGAAAAGATAACCTGTTAAAAACAGAGGTAACATCAAAAGATGTTGCAGCGCTAACTTGCGCTATGGTTGGACCCATATTTGGAAAAACTACAGGCGCTCAGATTCCTGTGGATGGGGGGAATGTGAGGGTGATATGAGGATTAAGAGATGCCTAAATGTAGAGACGCCCAAATTGGGCGTCTCTACATTTAGGCATCTCTTAATTACAATACTGCTTGATCAGATCATACGCCTTTAAATAACCAAGCTTTTCAGCTTTACTCAAGTCTAAGCAAGCGCCTCTTTTATCACCTGAACCATATCTGGCCAGGCCCCTGGAGATATACGCTTCTGCAAAACCAGGCTTTAGCTCTATCGCCTTGTTACTATCTTGTATAGCTCCTTTGCTATCCCCTATAATGGCTTTGGCAAGGCTTCTTTTGATATAAGCCATAGCAAACTTAGGATTCAGCTCAATGGCTTCATTGTATTCAAGTATTGCGCCCCTGTAATCGAGCAGATCAGTTCTGGCAATTCCCCTGTTATAAGCATTTGCACTGCCTTTGTTGGTATAATACCGGGCATCATAGGGTTTTTGTAATTCTATGGCCTTATTATGATCCTGGATCGCTCCTTTATAGTCACCCAACTTATGCCTGGCGCCTCCGCGGCTCAAAAATGCCCCCGCATCATCGGGTTTCAACTTAATAACCTTGTTGTAATCTTTAATAGCATCTCTGTGATCTCCTAATCCTTCTTTCACATCACCTCTTTTAAGATAGGCATCGGCATAATCAGGATCTAATTCTATTGCTTTATTATAATCCCTTATTGCTCCTTTGAAATCTTTTAACTCGGCTTTAGTCAAGCCGCTGCTATAATAAGCTTCGGCATAATCGGGTTTTAACTTTATGGCCTTATTATAATCTTCTATAGCTCCTGCTTCATCCCCTAAATTATGCTTAGCTCCACCTCTGCTCAAATAAGCGCCCGGATCATCTGGTTTTAATACTATAACCCTATTGTTATCCTGTATTGCTCCCTGGTAATCCCCTGATTTATATTTAGCGTTTCCTCTCATAGAAAAAGCCCGGGCATCGTCAGGTTTTAGCTTTATGATCTTATTGTAATCCTTTATAGCGCCTTTGTAATCTCCTGATTTTTCTTTAACTGCACCCCTGTTTAGATAGGCCTCAGCATTATCACGGTTTAGCTCTATGGCTTTATTGTAATCCTGTATTGCCCCTTTATTATCAAGGAGTTTGGCTTTAGCAAGTCCGCTGTTATAATAAGCATCAGCATTACCGGGGTTTAACTCTATTGCTTTACTAAAATCCTGTATGGCGCCTTCATAATCTCCCAATTTATTTTTTGCAAGACCACTATTATGATAGGCTTTATCATTATCAGGATACAACTCCATGGCTTTACTGAAATCCCGGATGGCATCTTTGTAATCCCCGCTGCCATATTTTATCTCAGCGCCTACCTGCACAGCCAGGTAATTCAAAACTTTTTCCTCAAGGCTGCTGATATAGGCTTGTTTTTGGCTGAGCACAGCCAATGCGGCAACTACAGGAGTTGCAAAAACCACCTCTGCAAAATCTTTATTCTTTCGATTCGCATCATGCTTAAAGACAGGGTCATCCCAGCCATCAAGCGCCCCTGGCTGATATTTTTGCCCCGTAATTGATTCTAACCAGGTTAAGTGTGCATCCAGGTCCTTTTTAAGCTCATAACCATGCCCATTCTTTGTTTTTCCAACCATAATATTGAATACCTGCTCTTCTTGCGCTTTTTTTATAATATTTCCGTGCCGGTCAATGCCTCCGCATGCTTCAATAAGCTCTTGCTTCCATTTCTCGATTTCCAGCGCCAGGTCCATGCTTTTTTGCCGGACATTTTTTGCCTCGTTCAGCACATTCAGGTCAACTCTTTTACTGCCTCCCTTTTCAACCGCAGCCTGAATTTTGTAAAACAGCATAATATTATCATTAACCGACCCCTGATAAGCTTGTTCAAGTCCATAATTAAGATAAACAAATTTGTCAAGAATGTTTTTATGATCCCCTACTTTGTTCACACTACATCCATAAAACAAAGCCAATGAACATGTTAAAAAAAATGATATTTTCTTTATTGAATTCATAATTATTTAAAATCCAGGAGCTCCACTTCAAAGGCTAAGGTTGCATTTGGAGGTATAACATATATGTTATCTTCATAGGGATCCGGTACTCCTTTTTTACCATAACCTAATTCCGGTGGTATGATCAGGATCCCTTTTTCTCCTTTACTCATTAAGGCAAAGCCTTCATCCCAGCCTTTAATTACTTCACCGGCACCGAGCTTGAATTTAAAAGGTTTCCCTTGATCTGCAGTTGAATCAAATATGTCCCCATTTTTAAGCTTGCCTGTATAGTTTACCTTGATCTTACTGCCCTTCATTGGCTTTTCACCGTTGCCAGGCTTTATTTGGACGTATTTCAGTCCGCTTTTGGTAACTATCGTGTCTGATTGAGCATTCAGATCAAACATGAATAAAAGATAACATATAAAGAAAAAGATTTGTTTCATGACTGTATACGAATATCCGATGCTAATCCCGAGTACTCGGGATTGGCATCGGGTACATTAAACTTCACCTTAATATCATTTTTATGATAAAAAAGACCATGCCTAAAATAAAAACAACGATGGCGATCCTGTTGATACCATGCATCATCCTAATATATATGCTGGATGGGTATTTACCCGTTTTGTCTTTTTGAAAGACACGGATGAAATAAGTAAAAAGTTCCCGGAATTGAAAAATATTACGCATAATTTCAATCATATTAATCTTTCTTTACATTTGGCTTAAAAGGATAAAGCACAAATACAGTAAGAGCGATTGAAAAAAGTATTCCAATTATAATTACACCTATTATTTCAATCATTCTCTTCAATAAAATTCATACTTTTAAAAAATTGACAGTTGACCGTAGACTATTGACAATTTAGTTGGCAGCAGCTAATTTTTACCTACTGTCAATTATCAACTGTCAACTTCTTAAAAGGGTTCCACCCAATTCCCATCTTCTTTGATCAAGGTAATCAACTCATCTACAGCATTTTCAGTAGGAATGCTCCGTTTCACCACCTCTTTACCCCGGTATAAAGTAATTTTGTCTTTTCCTGAACCTACATAGCCATAATCAGCATCTGCCATTTCACCCGGCCCGTTTACAATACATCCCATAATTCCGATCTTTACGCCTTTTAAGTGATTGGTTCGTAAGCGGATCATAGCAGTTACTTCCTGAAGATCAAACAATGTTCTGCCGCAAGACGGGCATGAAATATATTCCGGCTTTGATATCCTGGTTCTGGCAGCTTGCAGGATGCCAAATGAAATTTTGTTATTTTTTTCTATTTCTAGTAGTGGAGGGGCATACTCGTCCGCTACAACCCACACCCCATCTCCCAATCCATCAATCAATAATCCGCCAATATCAGTTGCTGCATAAAGAAGTAATTGCTCATCATTCTCATCAGCATATTTTCTCAAGATTATTACAGGCGCTTTAATATCATTGTTCATGAGTTGAAAAAACGCTTCTCTTTGCTCAAGCATTGCATGTACTTCATCAGTATCCAGTACTATTACAGCAGTTCTATCAAATTTTATATTTAAAAGCAGATCAGCATCCAGGTCATCAATTTTAATTCTTATAAAATTTAATTTAGGATGCCTGCTTATCAGGTTTGTTTTCAAATACTGATCAACTATGAATAATGGATAAATATTTGTTTTATCATCAACAGAAAGCCATGTACTATAATTCAAAATTTCTTTTAACCCAGCGGGCAGCATAATGGGGATTTTCTTATTCCCTGAATATATATAATCACACCCAATATCACCCGCAAGCCACTTATCCGCCTCAAAAGAATAAGTATAGCCTGCGTTTTCCAAATCAGAATATTCAATATTTTCAACCATGCTAAAATCAGCAACAACTACAGGGACATTACCGCCTCCAATGTTCAACACTTTATTAGCGTCTCTCCTGGAATATTCAAAGGGATTGAGCAGATTGTACCTGCCTGACGTTCCGCCTTTGGCGGGATGATCAGCATAGGCAGGGATTTCCCCGAGTACCTGGGGTGGTTTGCCCCGAGTATTTGGAGTGAATTGCGCCATGTTCTTTGCCTGTCCGCCCTCCTGTCTGGCGGGCAGGCCACTTTGTTTTGGCAGGCGGACGCTATGAGCTATGCGATTTGACAGCATTTTGGCAACTGGGATTTCCTCCTCAGGCTCTTCGGTCAGAGATACCCTTATCGTGTCTCCCAAACCATCCTCTAACAATGTACCAATCCCTACTGCCGATTTTATTCTACCATCTTCCCCTTCTCCAGCTTCAGTAACGCCAAGGTGTAAAGGATATGGTTTAAACCTTTCCTCATCGAGCTTTTTTACCAAAAGCCTGTATGCCTGCACCATTACGATGGGATTGCTCGCTTTCATTGAAAGCACTATATCATGATAATCGAGATCCTCGCAAATTCTTACAAATTCTAAAGCTGATTCAACCATTCCCAATGGAGTATCTCCATACCGGCTCATGATCCTGTCAGAAAGCGAACCGTGGTTTGTTCCAATTCTCATCGCAGTTCCATGTTTCTTGCAAATTTTAACTAATGGTGAAAACCGTTCCCTGATCCTTTCCAGTTCAGCCTGGTATGAATCATCACTATATTCTATATTCTCAAACTTCTTTTTATCTGCATAATTTCCAGGGTTAACCCTCACTTTTTCAACTATTCCTGCCGCCAGTTCTGCAACGTTTGGCGTGAAATGAATATCAGCGATCAAGGGAACTTTATATCCTCTTTTATGCAGCTCTTTTTTAATATTTTCCAGGTTCTTTGCTTCATTCAGGCTGGGGGCTGTTATACGCACATATTCGCATCCTGCCTCAACCATCCTGATCGCTTGCTCCACGGTGCCAATCGTATCCATCGTGTCTGTGATCGTCATGGATTGTGCGCGAATGGGATTCTCTGCTCCTAATGGAACATCTCCTATAAATACCTCCCTTGTTTTTCTTCTGGAATAACGGATTACGGATTGTCCAGGGTACTCGGGATGGATCTCGGATTTTGGAGTTTGATTATTTTTTACTGGGGCTTCTGTTATAGTATCTAGCATATTATATTTAAAAATGAATTATATTAGAATTGCAAAGGTAACAAAAATATTTGTATTAATTAAAATTATTTTTGTGTACATTTGTAAAAAATAAACAACTATTATAAGATGCAAATTAGTGAAATAAAACAGATCATTAAACGTGAGCTTCCTGCTATAATAAAAAAGGATCTCAAAATGAGAGATTGGGTGTTGGATATTGGCAAAACCCATTTTCCTGATAAAAAAGAAACAGAAAGCAAGTTTGATAGAATTCTGAAAGAAATACAACAAGATAGAATTGAACAAAGCAAGAAATGGGAAAAACAAAACAAGAAATGGGATGAACAAGATAAGAAATGGGAAAAACAAAACAAGAAATGGGATGGACAAGATAAGAAATGGGAAAAACAAAACAAGAAATGGGATGGACAAAACAAGAAATGGGAAAAACAAGATAAAAAATGGGAAAAAAATCATGCAGAAATAAGAAAGCTTGGAGTTAGTATAGATAAAACATTACTACGGCTTGAAACAATGGATAAAAGACATGTATCTTCAATAGGCGCTTTAGGCGCCCGTTGGGGATTAAATACAGAGGCTACTTTCCGTAACGCAATAAAGGGGATACTTGAACCTCATTTCAATTTCGAAGTAACAAATATTCAGGATTACGATGAAGAAGGTGGTGTATTTGGCCATCCTGAACAAATTGAATTGGATATTGCTATTTTTAACAAAACCACCTATTTAATTGAGATAAAATCCTCAATGAGTAGAGCTGACATGTATATTTTTAATAAGAAGGCATCGTTTTATATAAAAAAACATAAAACAAAAAACACTAAGCTGATAGTCATTTCGCCAATGATTGATGATAAAGCAAAAAAAATGGCAAAAAAACTTAATATTACTGCGTACAGTCATTATTCTGATGTAGAATTATAATATCGTAAATCTAAAATCGTCATTCGTCAATCAACAATATCCCCCCTCTGCGGCCTCATCAATATTTCTTCCACTACCGTATTTTTTGACAATGAATAAGCATTAAAAACCGCCTCTGCCACATCTTCAGCTTTCATCAATCTGTCAGACGAAACACTTTCCTCATCCCAGCTTGAAGTAAGCGTAGCGCCAGGCAACACTGCAGTGATCCTGATATTATATTCCTTCATTTCTTCCCTCAGCACTTTCGTCATTCCATATAAAGCATATTTTGAAATACAGTATGCACCGCCATCAACATAAGGGGTGATGCTTGCCGTTGAGCAAATATTGAAAATATGACCGGATTTTCTTTTTATCATATCCCCTATCAATCCTCTTGTTAAATGATAGGCGCTGTACAAATTGGTGGAGATCATTTTTTCCAAAATACCTTCAACTTCATTATGCACCTGGCCTGGTTCATAAATACCTACATTATTTACCAGGATATTTACCTGCCTTTTTAATTTTCTAATAAATTGAAGAAAACTGTTTACATCTTCTTTTTTAGACAAATCTGCACAAGCAGGCCAAAAGTTAACATCAGGATTTTTTGTAAAAAATTCCCGCCTAAGTTTTTCCAAATCCTTTTCTTTCCTTGAGCAGGTAACAATATCAAAGCTATTTTGAGCAAATTTTTCAACAATTGCCCTGCCTATGCCTTTAGTGCCACCTGTAATCACTATCAATTTATTTGAGTTTTCCATTTTAGTATTCTTAAAATTTTCGGTAATATATTATTTGTATATCAAAATAAATGGTTTTGATTTGTATTTTTGCAACTTACAACATGAAACGTCTCGGCAAATACTTCATATTCATCAGCAGCTTATTCACCAACAGGGAGCCGTTTAGGGTCTATATCAAGCTAACAATGGAAGAATGTATTCTAATTGGCATAGACTCCCTGGTAATTACTATGATCGTTGCTACCTTTATCGGGGCTGTAACTGCTGTTCAAACCGCATACAATTTAGTAAGTCCGCTTATTCCTTTGTATATAATTGGAACTATCGTCAGGGACATGACGCTGCTGGAGTTAGCCCCCACTATAACAGCAATAGTTTTATCCGGCAAGGTAGGCTCCAATATTGCAGGTACTCTCGGGACAATGCGTATAACCGAACAAATTGATGCACTGGAAATAATGGGCATTAATTCTGCCTCTTACCTGGTGCTACCCAAGATCATCGCTGCCTTGATCGTATTTCCTCTCCTGGTAATTGTAGCCATGTTCCTGGGAATGCTTGGTGGATATTTAGCTGGCGTTCTTACAGGAGTATTAACCGAAAATGAGTATATCTACGGCATACGCTACGAGTTCGTGCCCTTTAATATTACCTTTGCAATCATCAAATCATTGGTTTTTGCATTTTTAATATCGTCTATCTCTTCATTTCAGGGTTATTTTACAAGAGGCGGGGCTTTAGAAGTAGGTAAATCAAGCACCAATGCCGTGACGACTAGTTGTATTGCTGTGTTGCTGGCAGATTATTTGTTAGCGCAACTGCTACTTTAGAACATAATTTCATAAATAGATTAAAAAAGAAGATGCTTGAAATTAATAATGTATCCAAATCTTTTAATGGCGTACAGGTACTAAAAGATATCAGCGGGAAGTTTGAGCAGGGGAAGATAAACCTGATCATTGGCGCCAGCGGTACGGGTAAAACTGTTCTACTTAAATGTGTAGTAGGACTTGAAAAACCTGATGAAGGTAGTATTTTGTATGATGGAAGAGATTTTACAGGCGGTTCACGCGAATTAATAAAAGAAATAAGAAGAGATATCGGTATGCTTTTCCAGGGTTCTGCTCTGTTCGATTCAAAAAATGTTGAACAGAATGTGATGTTCCCGCTCGATACACTTACCAATACAGCCAAAGAAGAAAAGCTTGAAAGAGTAAACTTCTGCCTTACCAGGGTGGGCCTGGAAAATGTAAATAAGCTTATGCCTGCAGAGCTCAGTGGCGGTATGAAAAAAAGAGTGGGAATTGCCCGGGCTATTGCAATGAACTCAAAATACCTGTTCTGTGATGAACCAAACTCGGGCCTCGACCCCCAGACTGCCTTAAAAATTGATAACCTGATCAAGGAGATCACCGAAGAATTTAATATCACAACCATCGTAGTAACCCACGACATGAACTCTGTGCTGGAGATAGGAGAATACGTAATGTTCATGTACGAAGGCGAAAAGCTCTGGGAAGGACACAATAAGGATATAATGAAGGTGGATGTGAAAGAGTTAAGGGAGTTTCTTTTTGCGAATAAGTTGGTTAGGGAGCTTAAAACTTAAGGTTTAGGGCTCTTGGCTTCATACCCAAAATTCAGTACATTCAAAGTGTTTGTGCTTAAAATAAAAAAGTTGGTCCCGAGTACTCGGGAGCAGTTGGCAAAGCGTGTACTTGCCAACTGCCAACTTAATACGACATTTTATTTTAAATGACAATTCAAATAAAAACACTTATCTTTGACACACCAATAAAACTCAAACATCATGGAAGCAATCATCAGAACAAACGACAAAAGCATTTTTAATCCTCTTGTACGATTTTTAAAATCCTTGCATATTGAGGTTGAAACCAAAACCATTAAAAAAAAACCAAAAACAACATTGGCGGATTTAACCGCAGTGTCTTTGAAGGAAATTTCCAGTTTATCCGAAGAGAAATTTTCCACTATATGGGATAACGAACCAGACGCAGTATATGACCGCTTCCTTAAGTAAATATGATATAGTGGTTGTAATTCAATAAATCTTTTTGCCATGAAAAAACTAATTCTAACTACTTGCATCCTTGCAGCTTGTGCAACAAGCTATGCCCAATCCCCCACCATCTCCTCCTTCACCCCTTCAACCGGTGCAGTTGGCACATTGGTAACAATTACCGGTACTAATCTAAGCAGCCCCACCGCTTTGACCATTGGTGGCGATACTGCAATTGTAGTATCTTCTACCGCAGACACGTTAGTTGGCCTGGTAATGCCCGGCTCTGTTACCGGCACTGTATCTGTTACCACAGCAGGAGGCACAGCAATAAGTGTTACTAATTTTACCGTTACACCAACACCTTACCCAAGTATCCAGCAGGGAAGTAAATTGGTCGGCACAGGGGCTGTGGGCGCTACCGTTCAACAAGGTCGCTCTGTTTCCATTTCATCCGATGGGAATACGGCTATCGTGGGAGGATGGCTTGATAATTCCAATGCAGGAGCCGCATGGGTTTATACCCGCTCCGGCGGTGTGTGGACACAGCAGGGAAGTAAATTAGTCGGCACGGGGGCTGTGGGCGCTGCACAACAAGGCACCTCTGTTTCCATTTCATCCGATGGGAATACGGCTATCGTGGGAGGATATGGGGATAATTCCGCTATAGGAGCAGCATGGGTTTATACCCGCTCCGGCGGAGTGTGGACACAGCAAGGAAGTAAATTGACCGGCACAGGGGCTGTGGGTGCAGCATGGCAAGGCGTCTCTGTTTCCATTTCATCTGATGGGAATACGGCAATCGTGGGTGGATATTTAGATAATTCCAATGCAGGAGCAGCATGGGTTTATACCCGCACCGGCGGAGTATGGACACAGCAGGGAAGTAAATTGGTCGGCACGGGGGCTGTGGGCGCTGCATATCAAGGTCGCTCTGTTTCCATTTCATCCGATGGGAATACGGCTATCGTGGGTGGAGTTAGTGATAATGTCAGTGCAGGAGCAGCATGGGTATTTACCCGCTCCGGCGGAGTGTGGACGCAGCAGGGAAGTAAATTGGTTGGCACAGGGGCTGTGGGCACTGCACGTCAAGGTCAATCTGTTTCCATTTCATCCGATGGGAATACGGCTATCGTGGGAGGAGATTTTGATAATAGCGATGCAGGAGCAGCCTGGGTTTATAGCGTCTGCATTGTTACAAACACTCCAAATATCGCGCAAAGTGGCAACACGCTCACATGCTTACCTGCCGCAGCCGATTATCAGTGGTACCTGGATAGTGTATTGATCAGTGGCGACACGAATCAAACATACATCATCACCCAAAGTGGGAATTACACAGTAGCAGTCACAGATATCAACGGATGCAAAGCAACATCAAATACTTTCAATGCAATTTTTACAGGAATTTCAGACCAATCAGGCAATTCAATAAGCATCAGTATTTATCCTAACCCCACTTCTAATGAGTTCACCATAGATATCGGCTTGTCAAAAACAGAGCGTGTGCAATTAAAG
The DNA here is from genome assembly GCA_019456305.1 of Cytophagales bacterium. NCBI lineage: Bacteria > Pseudomonadati > Bacteroidota > Cytophagia > Cytophagales > Cytophagales bacterium. The sequence continues at coordinate 33,039 of VRUD01000008.1, forward strand.
GTAACTGACATACTGGGGCAGCTTATTGCACATACTGACTTCGGCAAAACCTCCGGCATCATCAGCAAACAAATAGATTTGCCGGGCAGCAAGGAAGGCGTGTATTACATACAGGTTATCACCGATGGTGGAACTTTTGTGCAAAAGGTAGTGGTGGAGTAGTTGTGGGAAGAACCACCCTTAACATACCTCTTGCGTATGTGGTAGAGCGTATGTGGTAGAGACGCCCAATTTGGTCGTCCCTACCACTTTTAAAATATATAAATTATGTTAATGTAATATTTATTTATAATTATTATATTTGAATTTTCTTAATATTACAGAATAAATTATGGATATAAAAGCTGAAAAAATAGAGTTAATTGGATTATTATTAAATACAGAAAATTTCTCCATTTTATCTAAAATAAAAAAAATTTTTGAGCTGGAGAAAGAGGATGACTTTTGTAATAACTTAACAGACGTACAAATAGCTTCAATAGAGCGAGGATTGTCTCAAATTGAACAAGGTAAAGTAATATCACATAAAGAAGTAAGGAAGATTTACGAGAAATGGCTTTAGAAGTAATATGGTCGTTGGAAGCAGAATGGAACCTACGGAACATTATTAATTATTTAACAGAAGAATGGACTGAAAAAGAGATCAGGAATTTTGCAGTAAGATTAGAGAAAAAATTAAGCATACTTGTAGAAAATCCAAGACTTTGTAGAAAATCAGAAAGGTTAAAAGGAACTCGTGAATGTTTTTTAGGGAAATATAATACGCTGTTTTACACTCACGATAATAAGAATTTGAATATAATAACTATTTGGGATAACAGGCAGGATCCGGAGAAGTTAAAAAATATTTTCATTAATTAATTTTCTATTCTGTTGTTAAGGTAAATTGTTTCATATAACAATTCAGCAATTTAACCCTTCAACCACTTGATTTTATCTTCTCCTCCACCACCTCCAAAATCTCATCTTCCAGCTTCTTGGTTTTCTCTACAATTTCGCCCCCCTTTTTCAATTTATCTTCCGCAAAAGCTTTGTCAGCCAAACCCGCAGCATTGATCTTTACATTCAAATAAGCTCCCATGACTGCACTTCGTGCACAAAGGGCCCCTACCCCGGCATCTGAAACTGAATTAGGGTTGCCTGTCTCTGCCATCGCCTTAATTACTTCCATAGAATTAAGTGCCAATTGCATCACTTTAAAAGGTACCTCTATGGCATCTTTGGTTGCATTCTGAATAGCAATGTCACGCGCTTTTTTTTCTTTATCCGAAGACTTTGGCAATACAAAAGCATCCATTATTTTGTTAAAGGCATGGGTATCTTCATCTACCATTTTCAATAATTCATCCTTAATCTTTTGCCCTTTGGCTGCCCAGTCAGAAAATTCTTCCCACCTTTCATCCCAGCCCCTTTTGTGTGAAGAAAGGTTGGCAACCATGGTAGCAAGGGAAATACCCAATACACCGGCATACGCTGCGATAGAGCCTCCACCGGGAGCCGGAGATTCGGAAGCTGTCTCATCGGCAAATGCCCTTAAATTCATCTTTACTAAAGGGCTGCTGTTTTCATTTTCTATCATATATTCAATGATCTTTTTGCGAGGATCAAAAGGTTTCAGATCATCCAGGCCCAAAGATTTTACTGCGATTTTAATGAGCTCTTCTTCTGAAACGCCAATTGACCGTTTTTGTTTTTTCAAAAAATACTTACCGGCATCAAGCATTGCTTTTAGCGGTACAAGGCCAACCAATTCTGAACCTGTAACACGTATGCCTCTCTCATTTGCTTTTTTGCAAACCTCATCAAATGCAACGTGGATAGGTGTAATACTGATATTGGTAAGATTCATGGAGATCTGTGCTATTCCGTACTCTTCAATGTACCAGCCAATGCCTTTTACACACTTTAATGAGCCGGGTATTCTTACAGGATTTCCGTCTTTGTCTTTTTTAATTTCTCCCGTAACAGGATTACCTGTCCGCACTATACGGCCTTGTTCACGCACATCAAATACGATGGCGTTTGCCCTGCGAACCGAGGTAGTATTAAGGTTTATATTATAGGCAACCAAAAAATCACGGGCGCTAATAGCCGTAGCGCCTGACCGGGCATTAAATTTTGCAGGCCCAAAGTCAGGTTTCCATTTAGGATCCCGAAGCTTTTTAGCAAGTCCTTCATATTCACCGGCACGCACAGTAGCAAGATTCTTACGCTCCGGTTTCAGCGCTGCTGATTCATAAAGATAGATTGGTATGCCCAACTCCTTCCCTACCCTTTCTCCCAACTTGCGGGCATATTTCACAGTCTCTTCCATAGAAATATTGGAAATAGGAACCATTGGACATACATCGGTAGCCCCGAAACGCGGATGCTCGCCCTTGTGCTTTGACATATCTATCAGCTCACTTGCTTTTTTTATGGCAAGTAAAGCAGCTTCAATAACAGGATCAGGTTCTCCAACAATAGTAACTACCGTGCGGTTTGTTGCCAGCCCCGGATCAACATCAAGCAAGCGCACTCCATCAACAGATTCGATCTGATCTGTGATCTGTTTGATCACATTGAGGTCTCTTCCTTCAGAGAAATTTGGGACGCATTCTATAAGTTGCATTTATATTTAGGATTTTTTTTGCCACTAAAACTCAAAATCTCTAAATTCCACTAAATTATTCTAAAAAAACTTTTTGTGGCAAAATTACGATTTACGATTAAAGTAGATTAAAAGTTTTTAATTTTAATTAAATTACTCTATTATGTTCTTATTTCTCCATCAACTATCACCGTCTCAATCAAACTACTCCCAAAAGCATAAGGCAAAAAAGCATAAGAAGGCATTTCCCTTGTAATAAATACATTGGCTGCCTTGCCTTTTGCTATACTTCCATGCGATTTTTCAAGACCCAAAGCATACGCTCCATTGATGGTTGCTGCATTTATGGCTTCCTCCGGTGTCATTTTTAACTTGATACAAGCCAGCGATAAAATAAAAGGCATATTCCCCGAAGGTGAACTGCCGGGATTATAATCCGAAGCTAATGCAACAGGCAGTCCTGCATCGATCATTTTACGTGCAGGAGGATAGTTTAATCCCAGGAAAAAGGCTGTCCCGGGCAATAAGGTGGGCATCGTTTCAGAGTTTAGCAATAGTTCTATTTCCTCATCACCTGTATATTCAAGGTGGTCAACGCTCAAGGCATTATGAGCTACACCGCACTGAATACCACCTGAATAATCCAATTCATTGGCATGTATTTTCGGCTTTAGACCATATTTGAGCCCTTGTTCTAAAATACGGTCAGTTTCCTCAGGGGTGAAAAAACCCCGATCGCAAAAAACATCGCAATAATCTGCCAGTTTTTCTTCAGCCACTTTTGGGATCATTTTTTCAACGATCAAGTCAATATAGTCTTTTCTATCAGAATAAGATATTGGAATTGCATGAGCGCCCAGAAAGGTGGCTTTGATAGTAACGGGGCTCGTCTCTTTAAGTCTTTTGATCACCCGCAACATCTTTATTTCATCTTCCAGCGTTAAACCATAGCCGCTTTTGATCTCAACAGCTCCTGTACCCAAGCTCATGATTTCATTCACCCTTATTAAAGCACTTTCAAAAAGTTCATCTTCAGAAGTTTTCTGTAGTCTTTTTGCAGAATTAAGTATTCCCCCACCCTTTCTGGCTATTTCTTCGTAAGACAACCCATTGATCCTGTCTACAAATTCATCTTCTCTGCTTGTTGCATAAACAAGATGGGTATGAGAATCTACAAAACAAGGAAAGACAAACTTACCGGCCGCATCAATTACAATTTTGGATTTCGGATTTCGTCCCGAGTACTCGGGATCGGATTTTAAGTCATCCATCTTACCAAAATCTTCTATCTTATTATCTTTGATTACCAAATAAGCATTCTCAATGACATTAAGTTTTTTCATATCAGCGCCACCCAACCAGCTTACCGGCTTGTCTTCTACCTGGACTAAACCCTTTATATTTTTAATTAATAGATTCAATTTATTATATAGGTAAGTTTTGCGTAATTGGTGCACACACTTTGGTTACTGAACGTATGAAAATACCTGATTATTCACTGGTATTAGGCGCTCCTGCAAAAGTAGTAAAAAAATTAAGTCTGGAGCAAATTAAAAAGTTTAAAAAAAATGCGGAAGCGTATGTGCAATTAGGCAAAAAATACCTAAAATGTTGATATTTTCAAATGCTATATTTTAATCTAAGGGGATTATGTCAAAAAATGGACTTATATTCGTCCAAAAAACATAATCCCCAAATAAAAAGCCCTTTAGATAATATTTAAACTTGCGTTTTTTGTATAGCAAATAATAATATGATACAAAAAACGCATAAAATAGATTTGGCTATCAAGTAATTAATGTTTAGTATTGCTTGTATTTACAAGTTGGCGCACATGCAAAAAATGACGACAGACACGAACATTAAACTGGGCAATGTAACTAGACAATGCGAGTACCTCAAAACAAAAGGGGACGAAATCGCAAGGACTTCGAGTTGGGTTTTATGGTCTTGGGACAAGAGTGATTACTTTATGAAACTGCGGGACTACTGTAAATTTCACAAAGAAATAAAGGACTTTCTGACAACTCATTACACTGATAACGACCTAATATTAGTAAGAGTAAAACAGTTGCCAGACATTGACTTCAAGGACTACTCAGGAGAACAAATGGGCTGGAGAACTGCGGTGACAGGAATACTGCTTTACATTTTCTTCCCATTAGCATACCTGTGGATGTATAGAGCAATCCGTTACATTAACAGGACAAGACAACAAATTTATCAAGCTGGTGGACTTTATTCGTCCATTGCTTTTTTACTTAAAGCACAGACAAATTGAAAAAAGAAAATAAAAGCACGATGCGCCAACAAAGTGCAAAAAATACAGGACTGACAGTGGTTTCCGTGAGTTCGTTGCTCTTTTGCAGCTTCGTTCTCGGTGGACAGGCACGTAGTTTTTAAGCCCTGCGATTTTTGCACAGACCGTCAGACTGTCTAAAAACTATCAAAAATTGTTAATTTGGCATTAAGGAGAAATAATAACTCATTGAAAACAAACAACATACAATTAATTAGTTTTGTAAAATAGTCGTAATTCACAGTTTTTAGACGGACTGCCGTTGTGTGTAATGCAACCAACGACCGTACGAAATTCACAGACTTATAAGACTTATACATTTTTTTTGTAAATTTGCGGTCTAAACATAGCGACAATGGACAATACATATATAAGTTTTGACGAACTCAAAAAATTGTACCCTGACGAATGGGTACTTTTGGGAAATCCTGAAATGAAAAACACATCAGTTTTAGGTGGAGTAGTTTTATATCATAGCAAAGACAAAAAAGAAGTTTGCTATATCGGCAGAGATAAAACGGCAGACTTCTCAACTGTTACAATTGCTTTCACAGGCGACCTTAAACTACATCGGAATATCGGAATATTGAGAAGAATATGAAAATTTTCACCTTCGACCTTCAGACAGAAGAAGACGTTATTATCCTAAACGCATCTATTGAAGGAAAGTACAAATTTAGACTTGCTCTTGACACAGCAGCAACACATACAACTATTGACAGTAACGTTTTATATTTTTCGGGTTACGAAATGGAAAATAGCAAAGGAGAACAAGAAATTGAAACATCAAATGGAATTATTGTTGTTGAAACTTATGACATTGATCGGTTAGAATGTTTAGGAATTACCATGACTAATTTTGAAGTTCAAGTTTATGATTTTTTAGCTCACGGCATCACTTCTGACTATGACGGTGTAATTGGGCTAAACTTTTTAAGAGAACACAAATTCTGCATTGACATTGCAAAAGGTGAGATAAGCGTTGACACATGACCAGCGTGACGAAAATGCACTACACACAACACGGGGCTTGCGTAAGCGGGGTTAACGAGCAATTTGAAAGTTTGTGCAAGTAATTATCTTTGCAGCGGGGGATAAGTAAGTGGTTTCAAAACCCCGCCTACGCAAGCCCCGAAACCGTTATGTTAATATTAAATACCCAACACCCGTCTACCACTTATTCTTCCACATCATAGATTCAACCGGTTTATCAGAACGTTGTGCATATTTGGCGCTAAGTTTTTTGTTGTAATAATTCCGGATATCTCCTGAGACTTCAAAGTAGATCAACTGTCCGATGGGCATACGAGCATAGATCCGTACTGGCTGCTTAACAGATATTTCCAGCGTCCAGGTGTTGCAAAAACCGACATCACCTTTCCCGGCAGTGGCATGTATATCTATGCCTAATCGTCCAATACTTGATTTTCCTTCAAGGAAAGGTACATGAGCATGTGTCTCAGTGTACTCACAAGTCACACCTAAATACAACATATCAGGTTTTAAAACAAAACCCTTAGCTGGTATCTCAAAAATTTCTATCTTGTTATGTTTTCGCACGTCAAGTTCTTTATTACTGTATATGGCAAGGTATTTACTTAAATGTACGTCATAGGAATTGGTACCGAGACATTCAATATCAAAGGGTTCTATGACAATTGTACCTTTTTTAATTTCCTGGAGAATTTTTTTGTCTGAAAGGATCATTATATGTAAGATGTTTGACCCCGACTTTGTCGGGGCAGGTGGAAGATGGAGATTGCGTCAGTCAGTAAGGAGTTACTTTGTTTTTTTCCCATTTTCCATTTCCCCTGCCTGCACTGGAGCTCCCGCCTGCCATAAGCCTTTAGCCTGTCCGCCCGCCTGCCAATTGGCGGGCAGGCCAGACAGGCGGGCGGGCAGGCATTTTCCATTTTTTCAGTGCCTTTGTGCAAATTTTTTATAACTTTGCAAAAATAAGAAAATGACAGATAATAAACGAGAAAAAAGACGGATCATTAAAATCCAGTTGCTAATTGGGTTTATTGTTATACTGGTTGCAATTATTGCAATAGAGTTCTTCCTGAAGCAAACGGAAGTCAAAAAACTCAAGTATTCCCATAAAATAAAAATGGAACAAGTGCATGCGCAGCTTGATTCTATTCAGCATGAACTGGTACTGAGGTATGACGAGGTAGCTCAATTAGGCGGTGATACAGCCGAATTAAGAATGATCATCAATCAAATTGAACAAGATAAAGCTAACCTTGAGATAAGAGTAAAAAATGCTACAGCAAGATACACGAGAATGGAAGGCAAAGTTAATGCCTATAAAAAACTACTGCTTAAAAAAGATGAAGAGCTTGCAAAGCTTAGAACAGACAATGAGAAACTTTTCAAAATAAATATTGGGCTAAAAACGACAATCATTGAACAAGGTGATAGCATTAGAGTCATACAGAAAGATAAAGACAAATTAGAAGTAAAAGTTGCCATTGCTTCTGAACTGAAAATTAAGAATATAAAATATTCATACATTAACAAAAAAGGCAAAGAGGTTGTTGTAAAAGATGGCAAACCCTTCAAATCAAGTGCAGTTGACAAAATAAAAATATCTTTTCACCTTCCTGCGAATAAAGTATCCCGCAAAGGCGGAAAAGATATAATGCTTAGAGTGATTGAACCGGAAGGTTCTGTAGTTCTTGCCGGCTCCCCCAGTTCAAGCAGATTTGAATGTGAAGGAAAAGAATTGTTATTCACCTCCAAAAAAACCATCCTATATGACAATAAGGAAAAAAATGTAGCTTTTCTATATCATCAAAACAGCTATAAGACCGGCAAACATATCACTGAATTATATGCAGATGGAAGACAGATTGGGAAGGGGGCATTTTATATAAAATAAGGGCATCTCTAAAAACTACATATTTTTTAAAACACACCCCTTGCCCCTCTTGATAGAGGGGAATGTATGGTGTAGTTTTTAGAGATGCCCATAAGTCTGATCAAAGATTTAATTGAGAAAATTTGTTCAAGTATTAAGTAATAATTAAGTCGGTCAATAGCTTTCCTCAAATTAAATTCTTGATCCCAAAATTCAATTGAAACAAAAAAAGAATATAAATCGTTGTGAATCAGTTGCTTATTATATAATATATGTAGCCCGTAGGGGAATCGAACCCCTGTTTCCAGGATGAAAACCTGATGTCCTAACCACTAGACGAACGGGCCTTTTAATTGAAAATTGTTAATTGAAAAATGAAAATTTCAAAATGATGCTGCAAAATTAGTAAGAAAATCATAATTTTGAAAATATTTTCCCCTTAAAATTGTTTTTACATTTTCCTCATTGTACATTCGCACCAAAACCTGTAAGAACCTGGATTAACTCAAATGCTAAAACATGAAAATCACAATCAACGGTTTTGGCCGTATCGGCAGACTCACATTCAGAGCCTTGCTTACAAAAGATACTGTAGAAATTGTAGCTATCAATGACCTGACCGACACAGCTACGTTGGCTCATCTTTTAAAATATGATTCGCTGCATGGTAAATTTGGCGGCACAGTTAACTATGACCAAAATAATATCATCGTAAACGGACAGTCAATCAGGGTTTATTCAGAAAAGGAACCTAAAAATCTTCCCTGGAGAAAACTTCAGGTTGATGTGGTACTGGAATCTACCGGCAGGTTTACTGATGAGGCAGGAGCAGGTGGGCATCTTAAAGCGGGTGCAAAAAAGGTGGTCATCTCTGCACCGGCAAAAGGAAATATACCTACCATTGTTTTAGGTGTTAACGACAATACCCTTACAGGAAACGAAACGATCCTCTCCAATGCGTCATGCACTACCAATTGCCTCGCCCCCATGGCTAAAGTTTTGGATGATAACTTTGGCATTGAAAGGGGCTATATGACAACTGTACATGCCTATACCGCTGACCAAAACCTTCACGATGCTCCACACAAAGACCTGCGCAGAGCCAGGGCAGCAGCATATTCTATCGTGCCAACTACTACGGGCGCTGCTAAAGCGGTTGGTTTGGTGCTTCCGCATTTGAAAGGTAAATTAGATGGCCTGGCTATGAGAGTACCTGTTCCGGACGGTTCATTAACCGACCTGGTTTGTATCCTCAAAAAAGAAACAACAGCAGAAGAAATAAATGCAGCAATGAAAAAAGCATCCCAGGGAGCGTTGAAAGGTATCATTGAATATACGGAAGACCCTATCGTTTCAGCAGATATTATCGGTAACACGCATTCCTGCATTTTTGACGCAAAATTAACTTCTTGTAAGGGCAATTTAGTGAAGGTGATCGGATGGTATGACAATGAGATGGGTTATTCTTGCAGGACTGCTGATCTGATAGCCAAATTCGGATGATAATAAATACTGACTAAAATAAATTCTTTACAAATATAAAATTGTAAACTTCTAATTTCATTCTTCTCCTCCCTTTAGTTTTTTTAATTGGTCCTTTTTTATCTTAATATCATAATGTAGACTGATAATTTTATAAATACCCCCTATAATGACAATTATAGCACCAAAAAAAACTACCCAGGGATTTATGTTCTCTATTGTTGCAAATAGAATTAATGCTCCTATAATAATAATAAAATCTGTATCAAAGAAATTACTCATAGCATTAATTTTTATCTAATATGCAAAAACAATCAATCATTTTTTAATATCATACCTAAAATAGTACCCCAAACCTAATCTATCCAAAAAGTTCTTATAAGCCATTTTATAGGCATTCACATCGGGCGCAATTTTTATAGCTTCCTCGTAAGAATTTATCGCATCGAGAAATAAGGAATTTTGTTCATAGAAAGAAGCCATGATAATATTATTGATGGCTGTTTCTTCTACCAACTCACCCTTTAATGCATTAAATGCATCTTCAACCAACAATATTTTATCTTTGGCAAGGTGACTTATAGCAAAATCATGTGATCTAACCTTAGGGTTTTCTTTGGCATAAACACTCCAGAAATAAACGCCTTCATCTTTCAGGTTCAATTTGTTCATATCTACAATTAGCATGGTGGCCGTTGTTTCCTTAGTCAAAACAGGTTCTTCATATCTGTTCATAATATTAACTACATAAGTGTTAACCCCCTTACTACTAAGCCATCTGAACGTTACAGAAGAATTATTGATCACATCACTTTTATTAGGTGAAAGCACGCTGATGGTATAGGACCCTACTTTTCTTTCTACTGCACCCGTTACCGCCATATAATTTTGATGATCTTTGCTCAGATTCTTATCATCTGATTTAGCAAATTCTCCAAATACATAATCAGCATATTTGTGTGTTAATCCACCATTAGATGAAGTTAAACCGCTTGCCAGTTTCTTTACATTGTACGTTCCAGGTTTTTTTACCTCAATTGTCTTACCACTTTTATGGATAAGACCGACATAACCGTTTTCTGAAACTTTTAAAGTTGCAGTTTCATACAACAGTTCCCCAATAGATATGGCTTTCCAACTTCCTTTTTCCTGGATCGAAATATTACCCTGGGTAGCCAGTACTTTAAATAGTTCACCTGATCCTGTGAAAGATTTGTAATTTTGGCTTTTTCCATAAACTATTGTTATGGACAATGCCAATAAAACCGGTAATAAAATTTTTCTTGTTTTCATGATTAATAAGTGTTTTAAATTTTAAAAGTACCATATTTACAATTAATATTTTATTCGAACTTATAATATTCCCCCAAGCCTATCCTGTTTAAAAACATACTGTAAGCCAGTTTATATTCATAAACTTCAGGTTCCAGCTTAATAGCTTCTTCATAAGCGCTTATTGCATCAAGAAACAACTTATTTTGCTCATAGAAAGAAGCCATAATTATTTTATTAATTGCTGTTTCCTGTTTTAGCTCTCTTTTTAATGTGCGTAAAGTATTTTCAAGCGAAGAAGCTTTTTCATTATTTATATGGTTCAACGCGTATTGACCGGACTTAATTTTAGGATTCTCTTTAACAGAAACAGTTAAAATATGAAGATGTTCTTCGGTGCCCAAATTGTTTAAATCTATCTTTAATACAGTACCTGATGTTACCTGTGAAAATACCGTTTCTTCAAACCTGTTGGTGATTTTCACAACGTAAGCTTTTGCATTTTCCGTTCCAATCCACCTTAAAGTAATTGTAGAATTTAATACCTCGGTTTCATTTGGAGCAAGTAATTTAATTGCGGCAGCTCCTGTTGATCTTTCCACTGCCCCGGTTACAGCCATGTATTTGTAATGGCCTTTATTCAAATCTTTATCATCCGATTTAGCCAACTCACCTACTACATAGCTGGCATATTTATGGGCAAGCCCGCTGTTAGTCGTGGTTAGTTTTTCTGCTAATTGATTAACATTATATGCCCCTGGCTTTTTTAGCTCAATAGTACTGCCCTTGGTATGGATAAGGCCTACATAGCTGTTTTCACCAAGTTTGAGCTTATCTCCCTCATGCACCTTATTAGAGGTATAGACAGGCGACCACTTATTATTACAGAATATCGTAACATCACCCCTTGATGCTAACACTCTGAAAATATCTTTTTGATCTTGCGCATATACCGCAACGAAAACAAAAGATACTATAACCGGAAGTAAAATTTTGATCGTTTTCATAATGGTTAAAAATTTTATTGATTAAATCGTAAAATTAGAACATTAAAAAATAAAATGCAAATAAATTTAATTATTTTTTTTCTGTAAATAATACAAAAAATACTTTTTTTTAGAACCTTATTACGTTTTTTTTAGAATAATGTTTCTTAATGAATATAGATAATTAAACTCAGCCTCACCTGGGTGTGACTACAAAGATACAAATATTACATTTCAATATAACAAATTTTACAGGTATTTTTTATAAAAACTTTCTTTTTACACTGATTGCTATGTTTTTAAACACACTATAATAAACTTCAAGCAAATTACTCATAAGCAAAAACACAACGATTAAAAACGTTACGTTAACTTTAATTGCAAGGTAATAAAATAGAAATAAAGAACAAAAAAAGATTACAACTGTTTCAATTATTCCTATCAAAAAAGTTATTCCATCATACCATTTCCTGTGAATTTTATATATATATGAGAAAAATGCAACGTTAAAAAAACATAAAATTATTGATAATATCATACTCAATGTATCTTTTTTTTCTATAAAATCACCATTTAGTATCATTGAAACAATGTTTGCATGAATAACTACTCCATACATATCAGGATATGACCTGCCAACAAATTCAGGATTTAGTGGCGTAAACAACTTATCATGCCATGATGTATCACTAAAATTCTTTCCCATGAAGCCCATTAATACTATTTTATCCTTTACAAAAGACAGGTCTTGATTCGTATCAAATATTTGTAACACGTCTAATTTGTAAAATTCCTTATTGCCTCTGTAGTTGATTACTTCAAGGGCATTTTCTCTTGAAAGAAGTTTGTCAACTGCCTTGGGGTTATATTTTTGTGCTATTTTTACAGCAAAATGCAACTCACTCCTATCCTTCAAATTTTGTATTGGTCTAAACACTCTGGATGTTTCCAATCTATGGGGCACTAAATTTGCAAATCCAGTTGTTGCATACTGGCTAAACTTACTATGAGATGTTTCCAGGGTATCCCAATAACCAGTCTCGTCATTATAATTCCAAACTTTACTTACTAATACCAGGTTTTCAGCCTCAGAAAACGCATCCTGCAAAGGAGCATCTACCTCAAATTCTTTTTCATTTCTAAAAAAAGCATCGATTGCAATTACTTTTGGCTTATATTGATTGATAATTTTAATCTGTTCAGCAATTCCCTGCCTTGGTATTAGTCCCATATTTACGATCACTATATTTGTATCACCCGGTAATTCCCTGAATTTTGAAAATGCTATATCTGTAATATCTAAATTTTCAAAAGTAGCTTCTATAGGTTCTAAAAACTCAGGCAATTTAATAAACGAAACCAAATATAAACATGCAATGATGAATACGGTAGCAAATAAATTATCAAGATTGAATATACTTTTCATCTTAAGTTATGTAGTGAATATAAATTGAAGACAAATCCGATGCTAATATACTAATTAACTGTTTTTAACCATTCTTTAGTATTCATTCGTATATTGGTATCGGAATATGATCATCAGGTTTAACTGATTTAAAAATGAAATCCAAAATTAAAGATAAACTTTCAATTAAGCAATTTGCAAAAGAAATTATTTCAGGTAACAGGATTATCCTTAGCAAAGCTATTACATTAGTTGAAAGTTCCCTGCCTGCTGATAACGAATCAGCCCAAAAAATTATGGGGGAAATTATGCCATATACCGGCAGATCTATCCGCGTAGGAATTACCGGAGTGCCCGGAGTAGGTAAAAGTACGTTTATTGAAGCATTAGGTAAATATATAACTTCACTTAATAAGAAATTAGCCGTATTAGCGCTTGATCCCAGCAGCAAGCATTCTAAAGGCAGCATTCTTGGAGACAAGACCAGGATGGAGGAGCTTTCAAATGATCCGCTGGCGTATATAAGGCCTTCACCCACAAAAGGTTCGTTGGGTGGAGTAAGCGCACATTCCAGGGAAACGATGCTGTTGTGTGAAGCAGCCGGTTTTGAAGTGATCTTCATAGAAACCGTTGGCGTGGGGCAATCGGAAACAACTGTACATGGCATGGTAGATTTTTTTTTACTGCTCATGCTAGCTGGAGCCGGAGATGAATTGCAGGGAATCAAAAAAGGTATTATGGAGATGGCTGATGCAATGGTGATAACCAAAGCCGATGGTAATAATGTTAAGAAAGCTGAATTAGCAAAAAAAGAATATCAAAATGCATTACATCTATACCCGCTCACAACATCAGGTTGGGTACCCCCCGTGACTACCTGCTCCGCCATAAACAACAAGGGTATCAAAGAAATATGGGAGTTAATTATCAAACATCATGAAACAATGAAAGCAAATGGCTATTTCGATAAAAACCGGCAGCAACAGAACCTTGCGTGGATGCATGAAACCGTTCTACAACATCTGCAAAACAGTTTCTATTCTAACAAAAAAATTAAAAAAACACTCATTTCTCTTGAAAATCAGGTGATAGACGGTAAGATGCCTGCTATTAATGCAGCATTGAAGCTTCTGGAAGCATATAAAAAATTGACAGTTGACAATTGACCCCGAGTGCTCGGGGTCAACTGTCAACTTTTTTAACCCAGGTATGGCTTTAATGTTTTACTGCGTGAGGTATGCCTTAATCTTCTGATTGCTTTTTCTTTAATCTGCCTGACTCTTTCTCTTGTTAGATTAAACTCCTCGCCAATCTCTTCCAGGCTCGATGCAGGATGGCCATTCAAACCATAATACAACGTAACTACATCTGCCTCACGTTTTGTTAAGGTTGATAAAGCCCGTTGTACTTCCTTACATAAAGAATCATTGATCAAGCTGGTATCGGGAGGTCCGGTAGTGTTATTTTCGAGAATATCAAGCAGGCTGTTTTCTTCACCCGTAACAAAAGGAGCATCCATCGATACGTGCCTGCCCGCATTCTTCATAGTATCAACTACTTCAGAAGTTTTTACTTCCATTACTTCAGCAAGCTCTTCGGGAGAGGGTTCCCTTTTAAACTTTTGCTCTAATGCTGAGAATGTTTTAGATATTTTATTTAAAGACCCTACCCTGTTCAAAGGTAACCTGACAATCCTGGATTGCTCTGCCAATGCCTGAAGGATTGACTGCCTTATCCACCAAACAGCATAAGAAATAAATTTAAATCCTCGTGTCTCATCAAATCGCTGGCCGGCTTTTATCAAGCCAAGATTGCCTTCATTGATCAGGTCACCAAGGGTAAGTCCTTGGTTCTGATATTGCTTTGCTACCGATACCACAAAACGAAGATTGGATTTCGTTAATTTTTCAAGGGCATATTGGTCCCCCTCTTTGATCTTTTTAGCCAAAATAACCTCTTCATCCGGAGTCAACAGATCTACTTTTCCAATTTCCTGTAGATATTTGTCTAATGACTGACTCTCCCTGTTGGTAATCTGTTTGCTTATCTTGAGTTGTCTCACAATATATGGTTAATTAGTGTCTGTCTATAATGCCAAAAATATTCGTTAATGAAAATCCAAAGTTTCAACATTAAGCCGGCAGTTGGCAGTCGGCAGTCGGCAAATTTGCTGACTACCGACTGTGGACTGCCGACTTTTTAATCAACTTACTTGTCTGCGACAGACAGGCGAAGTATTATGTTCCTAATATTATACACTATGCTACAAACGGAATAAACAAAAAAAAGTTCAATAAAGTTCTATTATTTTCCAGATGAAAGCTATTCTCTACTCGCCTCACTGGTTTCTGGTCTTGGCAGCAAAACTTTTCTTGACAACTTTAATTTACCTGATCTTTTATCAATATCAACTAACTTTACTTTCAGTTCTTCACCTACCTGCAGCACATCATCCATAGATTCGAGTCGTTCCCATTTGATCTCTGAAATATGTAACAAACCATCTTTACCTGGCAATATTTCAACGAAAGCGCCATAAGGCATCACAGATTTCACCTTGCCATCATACACTTCTCCTACTTCAGGCAGAGTAACTATTGCTTTAACCATCGCAACAGCCTTATCAAGGGCGTCTACATCAACCGCAAAAATATTTATTAACCCAATACTATCCACTTCATCAATAGTAACTGTAGCTCCGGTCTCTTTTTGAATTCCCTGTACCACTTTTCCTCCCGGGCCTATCACTGCACCTATAAGCTCTTTATCAATCCTTATTGTATGATATCTCGGTACATGCGGTTTTAGCTCTTTACTGGTTTCAGAAATGGTTTTATTCATTTCATCAAGTATGTGCAATCTTCCTGCTTTAGCTTGCAGTAAAGCTTTTTCTAAAATTTCGTAAGAAAGGCCTCCAACCTTAATATCCATCTGGCAAGCTGTAATACCGTTGGATGTACCGGCAACTTTAAAATCCATATCTCCCAGATGATCTTCGTCTCCCAGGATATCAGATAGAACAGCATATTTACCAGTTGCAGTATCTGTAATCAGCCCCATTGCAATCCCCGAGACAGCCTCTTTGATCTTAATGCCTGCATCCATTAACGCGAGCGAGCCGGCACATACCGTTGCCATAGAAGAAGACCCATTAGATTCCAGAATATCAGAAACGATACGGATAGTATAGGGGTTATCCTCATTTGGCGGCAGCACTTTTTGCAATGCTCTGAGAGCAAGATTGCCATGGCCGATCTCCCTCCTGCCAGGCCCCCTGTTTGGCCTGACTTCCCCAACAGAAAAAGATGGAAAATTATAATGAAGCATAAACTTGCTAAACCCTTTTTCCATAGCGCTGTCAGTCATTTTCTCGTCTAATTTTGTACCCAGCGTAACTGAGGTTAAAGATTGCGTCTCACCTCTGGTAAATATTGATGAACCGTGTGCAGCCGGTAAATAATTAATCTCACTCCAAATAGGCCTGACCTCATCCGTCTTACGTCCATCCAGCCTAACCCCATCTTTCAGAATAGCATCCCTGGCTGCCTTTTTTTCTATTTCATGAAAATATTTGCTGATCAGGGAAATGTCTTCTTCGTGATCTTCAGGCAGACCATCAATATATTCCTCTTTAATCGCTTTAAAAGCGACTGATCTTTCCTGCTTATTATTTATAGCGGATTTAGCAACCTTATAAACTTTGTCGTACAACTGCGCTTCAAGTTTTTCTTTTAATTCAGGATCATTTGTTTCAAGTACATATTCACGTTTTTTGGTTTTACCAGCCATTTCAGACAATTCGATCTGTGCCTTACATTGAACTTTAATAGCTTCATGAGCTGCTTTTAGCGTTTCCAACAGGTCAGCTTCCTGAACCTCATCCGATGCGCCCTCTACCATTACAATATTTTCTATTGTTCCGCCAACGATCAACTCTATATCTGCCTTTTCTATTTCAGCTGGTGTAGGGTTGATCAAAAAATTACCATCCACCCGGCATACCCTGACTTCGGATACAGGATTTTTGAATGGAATATCCGATACCGCTATAGCAGAAGATGCAGCTAAGGTAGCTAAAGCATCTGGCAAAATTTCTTTCCCTGCAGATATTAAAAAGATATTTACCTGGGTTTCGCAATGGTAATCATCAGGAAACATTGGACGTAAGACCCGGTCAACAAGCCTGCAAACAAGGATCTCTAAGTCTGACAATCTGCCCTCTCTTTTTAGAAAGCCACCAGGAATACGCCCTGCTGAGGCAAATTTTTCCTGGTAATCAACAGAAAGGGGCATAAAATCTATGCCTTCTTTTACTTCTTTATTTGCACAAACAGTAGCAAGCAACATCGTTTGACCCATGCGTACTATTACAGATCCATCTGCCTGCTTTGCTAATTTTCCACTTTCAAGTGTGATCTCCCTTCCGTCAGGTAATTCAATGGTTTTGGAAATTGGTTTTGGTAACATTATTTTAGTTATTAGTTTGTTAGTTTTTAGTTATGGTTATTTAGTTGTTGGTTTTAGTTTTTTAGTTTGCTTCATTATCTAAATGCGAATTTTAACAAAATAGCAGAGCGCAGGGCGGAAAAGGGCTCCAACGTGGGAAACGCTATGCGCCATGCGCCTTATTTCCTGATCTTCAATTCACCAATAATCGCTTTGTACCTTTCTATATCTTTTTTCTGAAGATAATTTAAGAACTTTTTTCTTTTTCCTACTAATTTTAATAAACCCAATCTTGTGGATTTGTCTTTCTTATTTTTTTTCAGATGCTCAGTGAGATATTCTATTCTGTGCGAAAAAAGGGCGACCTGGGCTTCAGGAGAACCCGTATCAGTTTCTGATTTGGTAAAACTAAACTTCTTAAAAAGTTCCTGTTTTTTTTTACTTGTTAGATACATTTAAACTAAGTATTCATGTGTTAACGTTGCGAGCCGAAGGCGTGGCAATCCCTGTATTTGGAAGAGATTGCTTCACTGCGCCCGCAACATTAACATTATTTTTACTTTTTACTTTTTACTTTTTACTTTTTACTTTTTTTATTGTTTCAAACGGGATCGCAAATGTAGGGATATTTTTATTTATAACAAAAAAAGTAAGAAAATAATAAATTTGGTGTAACGAAAATAAAGATTGATACATTTTATTGGATTCAAATTTCATCTATATAACTTAATTTTATTATTTTTGAAGAAATTTTATACACCAACTTTTTTTCATTTGACTTTAAATGGTGGTAATAGCGGTGGCAGCAGGTTGTAAATAGGGAATTAGGGAATAAAGGAACCTTCGTTTACACAAATGTTCACAATTTAAAACAAATAAGTATAAAGATATAGATACAGATGCAGATTTTAAGGACGAAATTCCTTTCTAATGAAATTCGTAAACGTAATCCTCCCCCTCCCTCTTCCCAAACCATATACGTATAAAGTCCCGTCAGAATTAGATTCTCTGGTTAAAATTGGCTCAAGGGTAATTGTTCAGTTCGGCAAAAAAAGGATACTTACCGCTGTTATCGTTCATATCCATGAAAATCCACCGCAGGAATATGAAGCAAAATATCTTATGGAATTGTTGGATGATGAGCCAAGCTTTAATTCCCACCAGTTTGAGCTTTTTAACTGGATTGCAGAATATTATATGTGCACTATTGGGGAAGTGCTCAACGCTGCATTGCCTTCGGGATTAAAATTATCCAGCGAGTCAAAGATCCAATTACATCCCCTGCATAGTGTAGAGACGCCCCACGGTAGAGACGTCCAAATTGGGCGTCTCTACCGTGGGGCGTCTCTACACTACACACCTGATGAAGAAAAGATCATTTCAGCGCTAAAAAAATATGAAACTATTCCCTATAACGAAGTATCAAAACTATTGGATAAAAAAAACATTAACCCTCTCATCAAATCACTGATAGCTAAAGGAGCCATCATCATTTTTGAAGAAGTAGCAGAAAAATACAAGCCTAAATTCGTCAACAAAATTCGTCTCAACCAAAAATACGTCAAATCTAAAAAGGAACTGGAAAATTTGTTCAATGAACTGGAAAAAAAACCTCAGCAATTAGATGTTCTTTTAAAATATCTCCAACATATCCCTCTACAAGATAATCTCCAACTGAACAATGAGGGACTAGACAAAAATAATTTGACAAAATCTTCAGGGGTTCAAAATTTTGGTAGAGACGCCCAATTTGGTCGTCTCTACCAAAATTTTGAACCCCTGAAAAACAACCCAGAACCCAGCACCCAGACCCCAGTATCCCTCTCTGCACTCAATACCCTTATAAAAAACAAAATATTTGAGCAGTTCGAAATCATTGTTTCCAGATTTGAAGACACTCATG
Organism: Cytophagales bacterium; assembly: GCA_019456305.1. Taxonomy (NCBI): domain Bacteria; kingdom Pseudomonadati; phylum Bacteroidota; class Cytophagia; order Cytophagales; species Cytophagales bacterium. Next base: position 52,285 of record VRUD01000008.1, read on the forward strand.
GATCCGCAGAAAAGGCCAGTTCCGAAATAATTCTTACTGATCATCAGCAAAAAGCAAGAGACAGCATATTAAAACAATTAGATGAAAAAGAAATTGTCTTACTCCACGGCATCACCGGCAGCGGCAAGACAGAGATCTATATTGACCTGATCCAAAAGGCATTGGAGAGCGGTTCGCAAGTGCTGTACCTGCTTCCCGAAATTGCACTAACCACTCAAATAGTCAGCCGATTGAGAAAAGTCTTTGGTAAGAGCATGGGTGTTTATCACTCCAGGTTCTCGGATAATGAGCGCGTGGAAGTATGGCAGGGTGTGATTTCAGGTAAATTTTCATTTGTAGTTGGTGTTCGCTCATCCATTTTCTTACCCTTTGACAACCTCGGCCTTATCATCGTAGATGAAGAACATGACAGCTCTTACAAACAACACGATCCTGCACCAAGGTACAATGCGAAGGATACTGCCCTGATGCTTGCCCGTCTTCATAAGTGCAAAATTTTATTAGGGTCAGCTACACCTTCTGTTGAATCTTATTTTCAAAGCAAGGAAGGAAAATACGGATTAGTCGACTTAAAAATACGTTATGGAGTTGCTCAACTGCCTGAAATTATATTAGTGGATATAAGAGCATTGTTCCAGGCAAAGGGCAAGAACCTTTTTTTCTCTAAAGATATATTAGATGGACTAAAAAAATCCATCAATAACCATGAACAAGCTATTTTATTTCAAAACAGGAGGGGCTACGCACCCTACATTACTTGTAATGATTGTGCCTGGATAAAAAAATGCAGCCAATGTTCCGTAAGCCTGACCTACCACATGCACACCAATGAGCTAAGATGCCATTATTGCGGATATAAAGAACGGACGCCACAAAGCTGCCCGGCCTGCGGTTCTGCAAAAGTCATAACAATGCGCTATGGAACCGAACAAATTGAAGAAGAGCTTAAGCTATTACTCCCGGATGCTAACATCCAACGAATGGACTCTGACACAACCAGGAAAAAATACAGCTATCAAAATATCATTGACGATTTTGAATCACGCAAAACAGACATCCTGATTGGTACACAGATGGTGACCAAGGGCCTGGACTTTGACAACGTAAGACTAGTGGGAATTTTTGATATAGACCGTATGATACATTTCCCCGATTTCCGCTCGCAGGAGAGAACTTTTCAGATGCTTACGCAGGTGAGCGGCCGTTCGGGAAGAAGAGATGTACAGGGAAAAGTTATCATCCAGACATCAAATCCTAACCAGCCGGTCTTTGAAAAGATCATTCATAATGATTATTGCGGCTTATTTGAAAATGAGCTCCCGGAAAGAAAAAAATATAATTACCCGCCTTTCTCAAGGTTGATCAAAATTTCAGTAAAACACAAAGACCGGGATATTGCCGGGTTTACTGCCCAATTTTTAGCACAGAAACTCAACGGGAACTTAGGCCAATCCAGGGTTCTCGGCCCGGAATCACCGCTCATAGATAAGATCCGGAACCTGTTTATCAAAGATATTATTATAAAATTGGAAAAGGGGAAAATAAACTTAGAAAAGGCAAAAGCGCTTATCAGTGATGCTGTCCGGCAAACGCAGAAAGTAAAGGAATTTAAGAATCCGTATATTGTGGTTGATGTGGATCCGGTTTAGATGGAAATTTATTTTATCACTAATCAGTTACTTTCCAAAACGTGCTTTTTAGACACAATTATTTATTAATTTCTTTATTCATAACTGAGTCCACTCTAATAAGTCCAAAAAATAAAAATGCCACCAAAACACTAAATCCCACAAAATACTGAAAATCAATTAGTTAATTTTTGGTGGAATTTAGTGTTTTAGTGATTTTGTGGCAAAAATGACTTATTAGAGTGGACTCACTTCTTAAAATCTAAACCACCTTTCAGCTTACTATCAAACAAAGCCATCGCTACCCAAATCCAATAATAAAATAAGCAGGACCAGGAGTAGAACCATAATCGATAAAATAATTTCCACCGCAGCAATTCTTAAAACTGCTCTTGCCAGGCCTCTGCTTTTCCATCTGTCGGGGTGTTTTTTTATTTGATGCAGCCCAATTGCGGAGAAAATTACTCCTAAAAGCCACAGCGGGAAAAGAATATGCCCAAGCACAAAACAGATAAATCCGAGAAGCGCCATTCCGTTTAGTTTGCTTCCATCACTGTGCAGTGTGGCAGGCGTGATTTCTTTTTTCCCAAAAGGTTCAATAGTATATTCATCCTGGTCTTCTACAGCAGTAGTTTTTTCGTTATCAACTGCCCACAGATAAATTTTTTCTTTTTCCAGAGCCGGCTGATCGCCTACCGATGCAGTAATTGTTTCACCTGCGAATGTTTCCGTTGCTGCAATTTCAGCTTCAGTTTCCTTTATTTTATTGCTTCCGCCTGCTGCTTGCTGTTCACCGGAATGATGCCCTCTTTTTTTCCATTCCACATGATAGCCGGAAAAGTAAATCCGCTTTTCCATATTGCACGAAGCCAGCAGACAGCTAATGCTTAGCGCTGTGAATGAAAATAATTTTAGGTGCTTCATTGTTTATAGTTTATTGTTTATTTATTTACCTTTATTTTTAATTAAATAATAGATCTTTAATATTATATAAACCGCAGTTCCTAACAAAATTAGAAACCCTAAATAGGGGTTTATTGCATTGAGCTTCTCCATAGATGCCAGTACAATAATCGCTAAAATTATATCTAAAGTTGATTCCATAATTGTCATCTTTCACCACGTTGTACAGGATGAAAGCATTTTAAGTTTGGGAAAAATTAATGCTTTTTATATTAGCAAACAAATTTAATAAATAAGTTTCTACAAAAATATGAATTTAATATTATTTTAACAACTTTTACAAAAAAATCATGAAAGACGCAATAACACAACAAAAGCCAGATAATAATAAAAGCGACTATTACCGAAGCGTAGTCATCGTTGAATCAATCGTTATTGTCGGTTATTTTGTCCTGGAAGATATATTATTGATTGTAACCTACCAGGAGTTATTGGATCTTCAATTCTTGATCAAATACATCAACCTGATCCATCTGGCGCTTGCAGGCGGCTATGCATTTGTATTATGCATATTGATAAAAAATCACAGTGAAAATAAGGCCCTGATCATTTTTGTTTTCGCCACGCTTTCAGTGCTTTTTTTAATAGCTGTCATGGCCGAAAATCCGTTTTACAAATTTGTTGATGATAACCGGCCTTTTTATTACATTATACAAACCGCACTGATCATTATTGAGGGAATTGTTTTGGCTTATGCGGTTTTGGATATTTTTAAAAAAGGAGAAATTACCACGAACCATATATGGGGCGCTGCCTGTATTTACCTGACCTTTGGTATTTCTTTCGGAAGCATTTATCAATTCGTTCACCTCATACAACCCGCCTGTTTTGGTGTATATATCCCCTCCGGATTCGGAAGCTGGCTTGAGTGTATCTATTACAGCTTTAATGTATTGTGCGGGCTTGAACCTGCCTATGCTGATGTATCCCACCTGGTAAGAAACCTTGCGGTAATAGAAGCGATCGGAGGTAACCTGTATCTTGTATTATTGATCGGAAGGATTTTGGGGATGCCGGGGGTGGTGGAGAAGTAATTGACAGTTGGCATTACTCACATATTTACGAACCAAAAAAAATTACGCTTTTAGAAGAATTACCTTATGAAATTAGAAATAAACTAAAAAAAGTTTATATTGAAATAATAAAATCATTATCTTTGTAAAATAAAAATAATGTTATTGAATGTTACTATTATTTGCGTTGGTGTATTGATTGTTGGTATTTTTGCCTTTATAATTTCTTACAGGGAAGACCATCCTAAAAAGGCTTAAAATAAATAATAAAAGTCTATCTCAAAAACAGCATCTCCTTGTACTTCACCAAAGGCCAATGCTCATCATCTACAACCATCTCCAGCTTATCTGCATGATAGCGGATGGTTTCAAAATAACTGACAACCTTATCACAATACGCTATCGCTCTTTTCCGGGTATCTACTGTTTTATTGGCTTTCTTTCTGGCATTGATCATCGCTTCAACGTTGGTCTTGATCGCATAAATATGCTCAGAGATCTTTTTGAGAATATCTAAAGTAGCTGTGCGATGGCTGCCATTGACACCAACCTCCTTTAAGCCTTTTACATTGGTGATCAGCTTATTCTGATAGCTTATAGCAGTCGGAATAATTTGGTTGAACACCATGTCACCCATTATTCTTGATTCTATCTGAACCTTCCTGATGTAATTTTCCAGCCTTATTTCATGGCGTGCCTCCAGCTCATGTTCTCCGAATATATCAAATTTTCCGAACAGTTTCTTAGCCTTTTCAGAAACATAAGCATCAAGCGCCCTGGGTGTAGATTTAATGTTAGGCAAACCTCTCATCTCTGCTTCTTTGATCCATTCTTCCGCATAATTATTTCCCTCAAATCGTATCTTTTTAGAGGCTTTAATACAATCTCTCAATACATTGATAATGGCTATCTCTCTCTTAGTACCCTTTGAAATTTGCTTATCTACCTGACCTTGGAATTCTATAAGCTGGTTGGCAACGATGGTATTTAAAACCAGCATAGGAGCTGCATTGTTGGCAGAAGCGCCAACAGCCCTGAACTCAAACTTGTTGCCGGTAAATGCAAAAGGGGAAGTCCTGTTCCTGTCGGTATTGTCTAATAAAATTTCCGGGATCTTATTAATACCAAGCTTTAAATATACATTGTCTCCTTTATCAATTTTGACCTTGGCGTTCTTTTCAAGCTCATCCAATACTGCCGTTAATTGTGAACCAATAAATACTGAAATAATAGCCGGGGGCGCTTCATTGGCTCCTAGCCGGTAATCATTGCCTGCCGAAGCAACGGAGGCTCTTAACAGGTCAGCATAATCGTAAATGGCTTTGATGGTATTGACAAAGAAAACAAGAAACCGGAGGTTATCTTTAGGCTTCCTACCCGGATCAAGGAGGTTTATGCCTGTATTGGTTATCATTGACCAGTTGTTATGCTTACCGCTTCCATTGATGCCTGCAAATGGTTTTTCATGCAGCAACACCTTAAAATTATGACGCTCGGCAACTTTGTCCATTAGGTCCATCAGCATCTGGTTGTGATCAACAGCTAAATTGGCTTCTTCAAAGGATGGCGCACATTCAAACTGGCTGGGAGCAACTTCATTATGACGCGTTCTTACAGGAATACCAAGCTTGAGCGCTTCGATCTCAAAATCTACCATATAAGCATGCACCCTGGAAGGAATTGACCCAAAATAATGATCTTCCAACTGCTGGTCTTTGGCAGAACTACGGCCCAAAACAGTTCGTCCTGTCAGCATCAGGTCCGGACGGGCGTTGTACAAGGCTTTGTCAATCAGGAAGTATTCCTGTTCGGGTCCCAGGGTCGCTACTACCTTATTCACATTCCGGTCAAAATATTGACAAATACTCGTAGCTGCCTGATCCAATACGGTTAAGGATTTGAGCATGGGTGTTTTATAATCCAGCGCTTCACCGGTATAAGAAACAAAAATTGTTGGAATACATAAGGTTTTGCAATCATTTTTCTCTAAGATGAAAGCCGGAGATGTGGGATCCCATGCTGTATAGCCTCTTGCTTCAAAAGTATTGCGAATGCCTCCACTGGGAAATGAAGAAGCATCCGGCTCTTGTTGTACCAGCTCCTTTCCAGCAAATTTTTCCATTGGTTTTGGCAATCCGTTTAGTTCATAAAAGGCATCATGCTTTTCTGCCGTTGCCCCTGTCAGGGGTTGAAACCAATGGGTATAATGGGTAACCCCTTTTGAGATCGCCCATGACATCATTACAGAAGCTACCTCATCAGCAACTTCCCGGTCTATCCTTTTTCCATGCCCAATCGCAGCTTCAACACGCCTGAAGATTGATGAAGAAAGCCTGGTACGCATGGCTTCGGCATTAAATACATTTGACCCCAGGTAATCAGATATCCTCTCTGACGGGGCCTTTACTGCTACAGGTTTCCTGCTGCCTGCAGCTTCGAGCGCTTTGAATCGTAATACTGACATTTGTTTAAAGTTTATAGTTTAAAATGTAAATTGTAAAACACAGAGCGCATGGCCCCGGGTACCCGGGGCTATACGAGAAATTTTTGGGGCAAATATATGAAAAAATATTATATGCAAGAAAATTAGGTTAAATTTTAATAGGTAAGTAGGAAATTTTATGCTTTTTTGTAAGAAAGCACCCTATTTTAGTGGGGTATTTTGAAAAATGTAGATAAAATACGGGAAACTATATTGAAACTTTAACCAATTTTAAGACTTTCTATAAAAATCATTGCATCATCATGATATTGTTAAATTGTCCTATTGTTCTATTGTCTATTGTCTATTGTTCTTACTACCTTTGTAATTCCATTAAGTAAATCTCTATTCAAATGAAGAAGAGACTATTTTTTCTTATAACTTATTTCCTGTTCTGGGTCATTTATTTTGTTATCACCAAAATCGTTTTCCTGCTGTATCACTACAAGTTGAGCGCTGAGCTTGATCTTGGTACAATTCTATTAATACTGGTCAATGGATTAAAGCTTGACATTTCATTCACTGCTTACACATCTGTTATCCCATTCTTTATAATCTCATTATCATATTATCTTCCTGATCGTTTTACAAAATATTCAATTACTTTTTATACGATAATTATCTTAATACTTGTTTCTGTATTAACTGTGATAGATTTGGAATTATACACATACTGGGAATACCGACTGGATGCAACTCCATTGATGTATCTTAAAACTCCTAAAGAAATGTTTGCATCGGTAGAAATGTCCCAAATTCTGGGCGGTATTTTCTTTTTTGTAATCCTTATTGCCGTTTCGGTTTATTTATTTTTAAAGTCGCACAGCCCCTACCTCCCCCCTCTAACTCCAAGCCCCCCTGAATCGGAGAAACGGAGAATCGGAGAAACGGAGAACAGGAAAACGAAGCGATTCACCGATTCACCAATTCACCCATTCACCGATTCGGTAAGGAATAGTGGCAGGAGGGATTTAGGGGGGGCTGGTTTTATTATTATCCTTTTTCTAACAGCATGTTTGATCATTCCCATCAGGGGTGGTTTTCAACTCGCTGCCATTAATCAAAGTCACGTTTATTTTTCAAAAAACAACTTTGCCAATCATGCTGCCGTCAATGTACCCTGGAATTTTTGTCATTCTATCGTTGAAAGATCTTTTGAAAAAACAAATCCCTATAACTACTTACCTGAAGAGGAAGCCAAAGAAATTGTTAAAGAGCTGTTCAAAACTACTTCTATCCAGGAACAAGGGATGGATGGAGAAATCCAAAACCTGCCCGCCAAAGGCCTATGGCAGGCGGGTCTAAAATCTAAAATCCAAAATCCAAACGTACTCCTTATCATTCTTGAAAGCTTTACTTCAAAACTTATCGGATCATTAGGTGGAGAAAAAGGGATCACTCCTAATTTCAATAAACTGACAAAAGAAGGAATATTATTTACAAACATCTATGCGAGCGGAGATAGAAGTGATAAGGGACTGCCAGCTATTTTGAGCGGCTTTCCTGCTCAACCTGTAAGGTCTATAGTTATGATACCAAGTAAGACTGCTAACCTACCATTCATAAGCAAGATATTTAAAAAGAATTTTTACCATACATCCTTCTATTATGGCGGTGAGTTAGAATTTGCCAACATTAAATCTTACCTGATCAATGGGGAATTTGATAAAATAGTTGGCAAAGATGATTTTGATCCAAAGAATTGGAATTCCAAATGGGGAGCGCATGACCATGTGGTTTTTGACAGGCTGCTGGATGATCTGGATGTTACGCCAACACCATTTTTTACTACAATATTTACCCTCAGTAGTCACGAACCGTTTGAAATACCAAAAGCTCCCCTCGGTGGGGTTAGGGGGGGGCTGGATGAAGGGGCAAGATTTTTAAACGCTGCTCATTATACAGATTGGTCATTAGGAGAATTTATTAAACAGGCAAAAAACAAAGCATGGTGGCATAATACCTTGATCATAATCACCGCAGATCACGGTCACAGGCTCCCGGGATATTCTGCATTGCATCAAAGAGAAAAATTTAAAATCCCCATGCTATGGATAGGAGGAGCTATAGAAGATGGAAAATGGGAAATGGGAAATGGGATCAATAAACAAGTTGCTATCATTGATAAAATCGGCTCACAGACGGATATAGCAAAAACATTGCTCAATCAGATTGGCTTTGAGAGTAAAGGATTTGTCTGGAGTAAAGATCTGCTTGCACCCGGATCAGGATTTGCTTTTTACGTATTCAATGATGGATTTGGCTATATAGATACAACCGGTTATATAATATTTGACAATATTTCCGCAAATGTTATGGATGATAAAAACAACGTGACGAAGAGTACTGAGCGCAAAGGGCAGGCGTATTTACAGCTTTCGTTTCAGGAATATTTGGATTATTAAACGCGTGGCGCATAGCCCCGCAGTCGGCAGTCCGCAGTCGGCAGTCCACAGTCGGCAGTGCACAGTCGGCAGTCACAGTCGGCAGTCCACAGTCGGCAGTCCACAGTCGGCAGTCCACAGTCGGCAGTCCACAGTCGGCAGTCAGCAAATTTGCCGACTGCCAACTGCCAACTTATTTATGTGCGGGGCATGGCGTTTGCGGTTATTGTTTGGATGTTTACTTTTTTATTTGTATATTTGTTTTTTATTTACAGCAAGTCTTAAACCATGAATAATTTGATGTTTAAAAAGCTATTGTTTCTGGTATTGATTTTATTTTTCTTGGGCGCTTTTTCTTTCGCTCAGAGTGAAAATGCCACCCCCCTATCCCCCCTACCCTCTCTTGATAAGGGGGAAAAAGATGATGGTAAAATTCCCTCTGGTAAAAAAAATAATACTAATGCTACCCCGGGTACCCTGGATGAAGGATCGCTTGAAAAGGATCAGGGTAAGGAAGTGCTGGATAAAGATGGAAAATCATTAAAGAGCAAGGGTATATTGTCTCCGGAAGGTAATCAAGAACCTAAATACCCTGCCGGCCACAAACCAATAAAAATTTCTGATAAGAATTGTCCGGTAACTTGATTTATCGGAATTTCAATGTTTTTAATGAAAATTGAACAATTTTACGATGGATCATTAGCCCATGCCTCTTACGCTATTCTAAGTAATGGTGAAATGGCAGTTATTGACCCAGGGCGCAATGCACAGCCTTACTATGAATTTGCCCGTCTTAATAATGCCAAAATTGTGGCTGTAATTGAGACACACCCCCATGCTGATTTCGTCAGTAGTCATCTTGAAATCAGTAAAAAAACAGGAGCAACCATTTATGTAAGTAAATTACTCGGAGCTGACTACCCGCATTGTAGCTTTGATGAAGGGGAAACGATTAAATTGGGTGACGTGACACTAAAGTCCCTAAACACGCCCGGCCATTCTCCTGACAGCATTAGCATAGTGCTGGAAGATGAACATGGTAAAGATTATGCAGTATTTACCGGTGATACCTTATTTATCGGGGATGTAGGCAGACCGGACTTGAGAGAAAAAGCAGGCCATGTTACCGCTAAAAGAGAAGGATTAGCCAGGGACATGTATCGTTCTACAAGAGAAAAGCTCATACCCCTGGATGATGATGTGCTGGTTTATCCTGCTCATGGTGCCGGCAGCCTTTGCGGCAGGCACTTAAGTCCTGATCTGAGCAGTACAATGGGCAAAGAAAAAAGCAATAATTATGCCTTGCAGCCAATGAGTGAAGATGAATTTACAGAGGTGCTGCTAAAGGATCAGCCTTTTGTACCTAAATACTTTGGTTATGCTGTGGAGCAGAACAAGAAAGGCGCCCGCGACCTTGAAGAAAGCGTTAAAGCCGTTCCACGCATTGAGTTCGATGTAAACCTGGCAGGTTTTCTAATTATTGATACCCGTCCGCAACAACAATTTAAAGCAGGACATATAAAAGGAGCTATCAACATTGCTGACCTGGAAGGTGACAGGTTTGAAACCTGGTTAGGTTCCATTATTGGCCCCGAAGAAAAGTTTTACCTGACTGCTGAAAATGAAGAAGCCCTGGAAAAGGTAATCCGCAGGATAGCTAAAATAGGATATGAGACCAACATTAAAGCGGCTTTTGTTAATCCTGATAACACTAATGAGACAAATCCATCATTAGACCTGGAACATTTCAAATCTGCCCCTGATTCATATACTGTCATTGATATAAGAAATGAATCGGAAGCGAGGGACAGTCAGCTATTTTCAAACAGCCTCAATGTTCCTTTACCCCAGTTAAGAGAGCGTATAGATGAAATACCTTTAAATAAACCGATCGTTGTTCATTGTGCCGGTGGTTATCGTTCGGCTGCGGGTTCTTGTATTATCAGGAATCATGTTAAAGATGTGGTGGTATATGATTTGGGGGAAGTGGTGATGGAGTTTGGTTTAGAGTAAATTTGTATATCAAAGGAAGATGTAGCTAATATTTTAAGAGTTACAGTGAACGTAAAAGTGAAAGTGAAAAAATAACCACTCTCACTTTTCCGAGCTACTATAATAGTATTTCCAATCTTATTTCTTACCTTCGCCCCGAATCTATTTAATGATTTACCGATTTGGAAATTTATTGATTTGTGAATCACCAAATCTCTAAATCAAAAAATCGCCTAATAGCCTGCGGATGTGGCGGAATTGGTAGACGCACTAGCCTTAGGAGCTAGCGGGCTTTGCCCATGGGGGTTCGAGTCCCTTCATCCGCACGAAGAAATGCCTAAAATGCACTAAATTCCTGAAATTTTTGTTCAGTATAAACATCAATTTCTTTAATTTTAGGCATTATTTTAGAAATTTTTCATGCAAATAACATTAGATAATAAAGATTCAGGAAATGCTGCTCTCAAAGTAAGCATAGCCAAAGAAGATTACCAGTCAAACATAGACAAAAAAGTCAAGGACTACGGAAAAAGCGCTAAATTAAAGGGTTTTAGGCAGGGTAAGGTTCCTGTATCTATTATAAAAAAAATGATCGGGAAAAGATTGCTCATTGATGAGATCAACAATCTTGTAAGGGAATCGGTCAGTAACTATCTGAAAGAAAATAAGATCAAGCTTATCGGTGAGCCTTTGCCGGATAATGATAAAAACAATAATATTGACTGGGAGAATCAAAATGAATTTGAATTTAAATATGATATCGGCATTACACCTGATTTTATATGTGATATTTCAAAAAAGCTGAGGCTAAACAGGTACAAGATTAAAATTACCGATAAAACTGTTAATGATGCCATTGATGACCTTGTAAAGAAAATTGGCAGCAAAAATAAAAAAAGTTCTCCTTCACTCGACCAGCAATTTTTTGATAAGGTGTTTGGAGAAGGGGTGGTTAGGAGCAAAGAAGAATTTACTGAAAAATTAAAAGAAACAATTGCCCATAATTATGAAAAGGAATCTGATAATTTCTTATTAAAGGAGATTCGGGATATGATATTACTAAATACTAAAATGGATCTTCCAATGGATTTTCTTAATAAATGGTTTTCGGTTTCTAACAATGGTGATCTTACTAAAAAACAATTTGTTACTGTGTTTGATGATTATGTTCAGGAGCTCAAATGGTCGCTTATTCAAAATAAAATTGCTGATGATAATAAAATAAAGGTCACTAATGAAGAAATATTACAAATGGCAACTTTAATTGTAAGATCTCGTTATGCTAACCTGGAAATGAATCAGCAAACAGAAGAAAATATTAATGCCTTTGCTAACAATTATTTAAAAGAAAATGACGGTAGAAATTACCAGAACTTGTATCAGCAACTGTTTTTTCAGAAAACAACTAAATTTATAAAGGAAAATATCACTATTAAAGAGAAAAAAGTAGATATAGAGGAATTTAAAAAGCTTGCGGTTGAGTGAAGACCCGATGCTAATAATTAAGAACTTATCTTCGCAAATTAATTAAAAAATGAAATTACTAAATATTGAGCGAAGTAAAAATAATATAAAGTTACTGGGTACTGGGTGCTGGGTACTGGTAGAGTGAATACTGTCAGAAAGAATTACTAATAACCCAGAACCCAGTAACCAGAGCCCAGTAGCTGTTCATTAAGAGCACAAATAATAGATTTGAATATAAATTTCATTTAAACATTGAAATTCCGACTACAGTAAATTATGCTCAACAAAGAAGAATTCAGAAAATACGCCATAAAAGCCCGGGGTATGAGCTCAATGGTGGTTGATGATTATATCAGTACGGTGGAAAATATGACCCGTTCGGTGATAGAGGAACGCCCTACACATTTTAGAGAAATTGATGTTTTTTCTCGATTGATAATGGATAGGATCATTTTTTTGGGCTTACCAATTGATGACAATATTGGAAATATCATCACAGCACAATTATTATTCCTGGAATCAACAGATGCCAGCAGGGATATCCTGATGTATATAAATACTCCCGGAGGATCGATTTATGCAGGTTTGGGTATCTATGACACTATGCAATATATAAATCCTAAAATTGCAACTATATGCACTGGCTTAGCCGCATCAATGGGCGCTATTCTTCTCTGCGGGGGGGCAGCCGGAAGAAGATCTGCACTGCCTCATGCGAGGATTATGGTGCATCAGCCCATAGGTGGGATTCAGGGACAAGCTTCGGATATTGAGATTACTGCCAGGGAGATCCAGAAATTAAAAAAAGAATTGTACGAGATCATTGCACTTCATACAGGTAAAGAATATAAAAAAATATGGAATGATGCTGACAGAGATTACTGGATGACAGCAGAAGAAGCGAAAAAATATGGTCTCGTTGATGAAGTGCTGCTGAAGCGCAAAGCCAAAGACGCATAGTGTAGTACTTAGTTGCAAAAGTAATAGTTATTATGACACTCAATTATACTTCTCAATTACTATTGAATTACTATCGTAAATAAAAAAATGGCTTTAATCACTTGTTCATTTTGCGAAAAGACCAAAAAAGATGTCGCGTTGATGATATCAGGCATTCATGGCCACATTTGCGATGAATGTATAGCTCAGGCGCAACAAATTTTAAAAGAAGAGACCAAAGGTAAAGACGGAAGATACTCGCCCAAATTTACCCTTATCAAGCCTGTAGACATGAAAAAATTTCTCGATGAGTTTGTAATAGGCCAGGATGCTGCTAAAAAAGTGATAGCAGTAGCGGTTTATAATCATTACAAACGATTAATGCAGAAGAGAGTTGATGAGGATACCATTATCGAAAAATCAAACATAATAATGGTTGGTGAGACCGGTACAGGCAAGACCTATCTTGCCCGTATGCTTGCAAAGATACTGCAGGTTCCATTCTGTATTGCTGATGCAACTGTATTAACTGAATCAGGTTATGTAGGTGAAGACGTTGAGAGTGTATTGACAAGATTGTTGCAGGTAGCTAATTTTGATCTTGCTGCAGCCGAAAGAGGTATTGTTTATATTGATGAAATAGATAAAATAGCCAGGAAAGCTGACAACCCCTCCATTACAAGAGATGTGAGTGGTGAAGGCGTTCAGCAGGCATTGTTAAAATTGCTTGAAGGTACTACGATAAATGTCCCCCCAAAAGGCGGCAGAAAACATCCTGAACAAAAGATGATCGTTGTAAATACTGAAAATATTTTGTTTATCTGTGGTGGCGCATTTGACGGGATAGATAAAATAATTGCAGGGCGCTTGAATAAAAGGCCTATCGGATTTGCCAGTAAAGATGATGAAGATTTTGAGTTTATTAAAGATAATATATATCACTATGTTACCGCTCAGGATCTAAGAACTTATGGACTTATCCCTGAATTGATAGGCCGCCTGCCAGTGGTTACTTACTTAGACCCGCTTGATAAGGAAGATTTAAGAAAAATTCTTACTACGCCAAAGAATGCGATTATAAAACAATATATTAAGCTCTTTGAGATGGAAGGTATCAAGCTAAAATTTCAAGAAGAAACATTGGAATATATTGTAGATAAAGCTATGGAATATAAGCTGGGAGCAAGAGGTTTAAGGTCCGTATGCGAAACGATTATGACAGATGCTATGTTTGAACTACCATCAAAAGAAGGAGTTGATAAGTTTGTGGTCACAAAAAATTATGTTGAAAAAGAGTTTGAAAAGTCGAAGTTTAAAGGGCTGAAAGTTGCCTAAAGCGCAGGGCGCATAGCGCATGCCAAAAGGGCCTGAGCATGGTGGAACGCCCTGCGCTATGCGCCCTGCGCCAGATACTTCACCATCAATGAAGCTGCTTTGGCAGAAGCCCCCTTTTCCCCCAGCATTAACCCGATCTTCTTAAATTCTTCAATCTGTCTATTTCTACATTCTGGGTTAAAAAGCACCTTTTTGAATTCATCAATGATATTGCGTAGATTATAATCCTGCTGTATCAATTCCTTCACTATTTCCTTCCCTGCAATTAAATTTTCCAAAGAAATATATTTGACTTTTATTAAAAGCCGTACGATCAGGTAAGAGATCACGCTGGTTTTGTAACAAACAACATGAGGTATTCCCAGCAATGAAGTTTCCAAAGTCGCTGTGCCTGATGTCACCAGCGCAGCTTCTGAATGAGCTAACAGATCATAGGTTTGATCGTAGACGATCTTAAGGTTTTGGATTTCGTTCCGCCTTTCCCCTGCAACTCTGGGGACACTGGGGATTGGATTTAGGATTTGTTCATATAATGAACCAGACACATTGGAAACTGCTGCTACTACAATATGATAATCGCCAAATGCCTTACAGATACTATTTACAAAAGGCAACATTTTTTTAATTTCCTGCCTGCGGCTGCCGGGGAGTATTGCCAGAATTGGCTTTTGATCAAGCTCGTGTTGTTGTCTGAAATTGTGATTTATTTGATGGCCTGATACAGCATCCAGTGTCGGGTTGCCTACGTAATCTACCTGGTAATCAAATTTTTTGTAAAATTCTTTTTCAAAAGGAAAAATAACAAACATCCTGTCAACCAGCTTCTTTATTTTGAAAACCCTCGACTGATTCCATGCCCAAACTTTTGGAGATATATAATAAAAGACTTTATACCTATGCTTTTTGGCAAATTTTGCTACCCTCATATTAAAGCCGGCAAAATCAACTAAAATGAGTACATCTGGCTTATAACGTAGAATATCTCTTTTACAAACTTTCAGCAGTCTCAGCACTTTACCAAATTTAGCAGCCACTTCAAGAATGCCCATAAAAGAGAGCTCTTTATTGTGAATTGCAAGGGTTGCGCCCTCTTTTTTCATTGTATCACCGCCACAACAACGAAATTCCCAATTTGTATCTCCTTTTTTTATCTCCTTCATCAGGTTAGACGCATGAAGGTCACCGGAACTTTCACCTGCTATAATATAATATTTCATTGCGTCAGGACTCTAAACTTCTTCGTTTATTATCTTTATTAATTGCATGGTTGCATGGTTGCATGACTGCATGATTGCATGGATGCATGGTTGCATGACGTGTTATTGATAATTTGATTTCCATTTGTCATTTGAATTTAATTTTGATATCAGGTTTTTATTCATTTTAATCATTTTATTTTCAAACTCATAGATTTTGTCATCATAAATTATAAAATCATCTTTACTTATCTGTGATGTAGATTGAAGTGCAAACATCTGAGTATAATTCTCAGCAGCCGAACTTAAAGAAATCTCATAATATCTCAGGTTTTCTTTTATACTTCTCCTTGAATATCCTTCAGCAATATTGCCAGACATAGAAAGTGCAGAATCTTCAATCTGTGCTTTAACTTTAAATGGAATTTGTGGATTTTTCTTTAGTATTTTGTGAACCAATATATAGAGTTCAATCGCTAATTGCCATATTTCCAGCTTTCTAAATCCACGATTTATATTACGGTTTCTATTTAATAATTTTTCATCCATAGTTTATTCTACCTTACAATCATGCATCCATGCATCCATGCATCCATGCATCCTTGCAACCATGCATCCATGCATCCATGCATACCTCCATATTTAAGTTTTCCCAAAATATTCCACATAATTCCTTGGCGTCTCATAAAGTTTAATACAATGCAGCCTGGCATTAGAGATGGTACAAATAGCCGGATCAAGTATTTTCCACACTTCTGCGACCAGATTTTCACAGCTTGCTATCTTTCCTTTCATAAAATCAACATCAAGGTTCAGGTTTTTATGATCAACTTTGTCAATAACCTTTTCTTTTATCACCTCACTTAGTTTATTAAAATCAATTACAAAACCTGTATCAGGTTCCACTGCCCCCTTTACTGTTACGATCAGCTCAAAATTATGCCCATGCCAGTTTTCATTAGCACATAGTCCAAACACCTCCTTGTTCTTTTCTACTGACCAGTTGGGATTACACAGCTTATGCGCTGCGTTGAAATGTTCTTTTCGGGTTAGGTAAATCATTTTGTAAAAAGAAACCACGAATTACACTAATTCTATTTAAAAAGCAAACATATAAAAAAAATGCCTGAAATTTAAAATATCTAAAATTTAGTTCTCTTTTAGGGTTTACCAATGATTGTTATGTGGAAATTTGGGTTATTATTTTATGGATAAATGGAAAGAGTTTGAAATGCAGCTGATTTAATAAACCCCGCACCCCGAGTACTCGGGGTGCGGGGTAAAGTATTAAAGATAACCACTTGATAAAGAGAAGAATAGACAAAAAGAGGAAAAATACGTCCTATTGTGAATAAAGAGCTGCATTAAGACAATATGTTGCAAAAAATAATAATAATAGGGTCAACCAGCACCCAGTAACCAGCATCCAGTAGCTGATAATTTGATGCATGATGTTAATAATGATTACAATTTAAGTTGTTTTTTTTAATTTAGATTTTTAGGTTTTATTTATTATCTGTTAGTTTTTATTGATATATCACTTTCTTTGTTACTACCTCCCTATCACTTACTATTTGCAAGTAATATATACCTTTCACATATTTACTCAAATCAATAGGCAGGCTTACCTTACTTTTACGGTCTGGTAAACTTTGAGAGAATATCAACTTCCCGTTAATTTGATATAGAGCGATGGACAGGTTGCCGTTATTATGTTTATCAATTTTTAATTTAAATTGACCGTTGTTGGGATTGGGATAAATTGTAAAATAACTATTGAATATTAAATATTGGTTAATATAAGAAGGTTGATCAACATTAGATATATTAGACCTTACTGAATTATAAATAGTTGCTTTCAAAGAAGGTGTACAAATCGAAGGTGGAATAACCTCTATTACATATTTCACATTTCCCTGTTGCGGAGGCGACCAATCAGTATAGGTAAAATTTGTACTGAGGACAGAGGCTAATGAGTCAAAATTACCAGATACCTGATTATATCGTAAAATTGTGTAGAAATTAAACGTAAACCCTTCATAAGCATCCCATGTAAGATTTATTTCATTACCGGTACCCGGACTGGCGAGGAGATGAATCGTTTCGTGAAAATCGCCTAATGCACTTTCATTGCCACAAGAATCTATCACAGATAATTTATATCTGTAGGAGGTAGCTTGTGGATCCACAATATTACTAGTATCAACAAACACACTCAATGAGTTATAAAAAGCACTACCAATATGTGTGTAAGACCCAAGAATATTTCTATAAATCCTGATGCTATCAATATGAACAGGAGATACCGGTTTCTCCCATACAATTATGTTTTTTGTTGAAGTACTATCAATTGTTATTATACAAATAGGCTGTGGAAGTGGTGCGATAATATTTACAGTAACGCTATCTGAGGCGGTAGAACCATTGGTATCCAGTACCGTTACAGTATAGGTTGTTGTATCAAATGGAGAAGCTGTTGGATTAGCTAAAGTGGGATCATTTAAACCTGATGAAGGCGTCCATGAGTAAGTATATATACCACTGCCACCGAAAGCGGTTGGTGTACCCCCTATGACTACACTATCCATGCAATTAATATTAACATCAATACCTGCATTAGCTGTTAATATTGAAACATATATATGGACATTATCAATCATCCAGTAGGACTCACCGCCTGACGTTTGCGCTGAAAATATAAACCTTACCTGTGCATTCGAAACTCCTGAAACTATGGTAAAAATATTGAATAACTTTGAATTATCCAAAGGAGTAGCCATACCAGGGGATAATGTGTCCCATACTCTTACCCAGCTAGTTCCATTAAATACATCAACAATTATACTATCACCTGTATTTATCTGTAAGCTTTGATCCCATCTAAGCCATACAGTATCAAGTGCAGACGCATTAAAAACAGGGGATTTCAGAATTACTCTTCTACCGGCAAAACAACTGCATGTACCAACTAAGCAACATGATGAAACTCCTGGATACTGGCAATCATTGTATTTGCTGTCAAAGATAGCATGAAAATTATCAATAGGTGGAGTGATAGGTCTTGAATTAGGATTATCAAAATACCAGATATCCAAAGCGGGATCACATGCTTGAGTTAGGGTATCCCACCCGGCTGGCGGTGTAGAACCTGCCGCTGTAGAAAAATCTTCAAAGAAGATCACTTGCTGTGCAAAACTGAAGTTTGTGAGCGCTATAGCCGCAACGAAACTTCCGCATAAAGCTGCTGTTTTTTTATTAATGATGGTTTTCATGATAATTGTTGTTAAGTTTAATATTGTTTGAATTGATTTGTGTGAATAATCTTATTAAGGACCACCCGGAATATCAGGTATAGTTATTGAAACAGTATCTACCGGTGCGACTACGTCAATGCTTCCGTTAATCCATGGATTAGGTACAATAGTTTGAACTGAAGGGGGCGGGGCAGGTTTATCAATTGTATAACCCGGTGATACTAAATTACTAGTTTCACTTAGGGCATCATTGACTTTTTGCTGTGCTGCTGCGATTTTTTCCGGAAAAACAGTTTGTAAATGTTGTTGTGTAACTATTCTGGTTTGCTCTCTCGTTGCCAATCTTAAAGTTTCAAATCCTTCCCGTTTTGCCGTAATATGGTAACTGAAAGGCGCATTACACAATTGTCCTTGTCCCTGACCTTGGCCAGGTGTGTTTTGTACTACCTTGAATGAAGTAAGTGTTTTATCGGTAATGAATACTCCGTCTTTACAAAAACCTTCTAATTGAATTTCTACATGGTAAGGCTCATTAGTATTTATTAGTGATAGAAACTCCTCCTCGATATTTATTGTTGCTTCACCATTTACAAGCGTGCCAAAACCCAAATCTTCAAACCAAACTTCAGTACTTTCTGAAACATACGTAGTTTTTACTTCACCCAAATGATTCTTAACAATTGCATTTTTTGTCCCAACAACATCAAAAACACCAATAACTTCTACATCTCCATCAAAAAGAGCTGCCTTTCCTGCAGGATCAGTAGGATCTTTAAATGCATATAAAGCATTACCGCTTGATCCACTGCCGCTTAATGCCTGCACTGCATCTCCATCATTGGCAAAGCTTAATATACCGTTACCCGATCCGTTAGTAGTGGTAATTAAGGCGGTTCCTGTACTTGCAGTATTTTCAACATTAAAAGATGCTACTCCCGCAGAACTACCGGAATTGATCCCATGATAACTAAGCCCAAAACCATCGCTTTCTGAGAAAACCACAGATTCAGCCTGCGTTGCAGGAGCAGTAGTATGGGTACCTGAAAAATGCCCTGCATGTTTTTGCGGGCCTAAAGTATTACTGTAAGCCCTCATGATGGTACCGGTACCTTCTGCTGTAGCTTCTACAACATTACTGTCATTAGCAGCATTGAAATTATAAAAAAATGCGGTTCTGCCTATTCCAGTTGTAGCAGCATATAATGCAGTGAAAGCATTGTTATTAGTATTTAAGTTAGCAAACAACCCTGCCACACTGCCAAAGCCTATACCTTGATTTAATGAAAATAATGTAGGATCATTGACTCCGGTATTATTGATACTATTGAACATACCCGTAATACCGGTTCCGGAATTTGTTACTTCAAGGGCATTGCTTGTATTGGCTGTATTATTAACTTGAAATGAGCCTGCACCGCCTGTACCAGCAGCTAAGCTAACTCCCCTTATTGCATTGCCTGATCCATTGGTATGTGCCTGCAAGGCATTGCTGCCATTACCTGTGTTATCAATCTGAAACATACCTGCACGGCCTGTTCCAATAGTGCTGGCCCTTAATACGTCTACACTATGAGAATTATCAAGGGCGTCAAATGTCCCTATCGGTGTGAGCGGTAAATCAGATTCAACACGCAAAACTGCCTGTGTATTATCTTGATTTATTAAAGATCTGAAATAACCTGCTGATCCTCTTCCCACAGTCAAACCAACAATTGAAGGCTGGTAATTAGAAAATCCCATATTAAGACCCAAAATTGAATTATTTCCTTGTCCAGTAGGCCCCGTAAAAGTATTAAAACCTGAAAATGATTGAGCTATAATAACGGGAGCTATATTATTTTGATTAATAGTACTGGCTCCAATTGCTGATGATTGAACCCCTGCTCCTTCGTGAGCTACACTTACCGTTGGATTGGCACTATTAGTATCACTGGTAAATCTTGCGGCTCCGGTGACAGGTCCAAAGGCTTTGATTAGCAATCCCCAATGTGCTCCAGGCAGTACTTCAATTTTAACTGATCCATCATCTGCTGTGATAATTCTAGGGAGCCCGGGTGTACCATTATCATAAGCATCGTCCAGCGTACATCCACAAACAGCCTGCAATGCTACTTTTGCCGTATCAGCTTTAATCGCCACACGTGCAGTATCAGCCATCACAGCTTTTCTGGCTTCGGAAGCGCTAAAAGCAAAAGGCACTGAGCAGAACTGGGTCGTACCCATATCCCCAAAGTTAGTACCGCCAGTAATATCCATTTCCACTTTCAGGAAATGCTTTTTGCTTGCCCACTCAACCTCAGAAAAAGTCGCTTTTGCTCCTCCTGTACGCACCCCAGCTCCTATCAGCGCTTCAAACAAGCCGTTAACATCTGTGGCTGGAAAGTGTGTTTCCTCCCATTCCAACGTTCCATTAATCGTTCCGCTGAAAATGCTTATCCTTAATGATATAAGCTGGTTGCTTACGGGATTTCCCTGCTGGTCTTTGGCTAATGCCTGGTAACGAACAGCCTGGGGCGTTCCGTTTGCCATATCCTGTGCATTTACAGTGAGCGTTCCTAACGCTCCAAGCGTTAAGAACGCTGATAAAACGAGTAATAAATTTGTTGTTTTCATGATTTTTTTTTTATTCGTCTGACCACTTGCCCTACTCCCTACCCATACATAGTAGTCTGACGAAGAGTTATTGTTTGATAAGCTTTATTAATGTTTCTTTGGTTTCGTTTTGCTCTACCAGTCCAGTTAAACTTCTTTTATTTAATGGGGTGTAAGTTGTTTTTAAAAAGTACATACCATTAGAAAGTCCACTCAAATCAATTTGTATTTCTTCCCTAGTACTCGTGATTGAAGAATAAAAGAACGTTTTATCCTGCGTAACTTTAGCCCCAATTATATTGTACAATTCTATTTTTAGTTTTCCATTTTCGTTAGCAACAATATTTACAGTAACCATTTCAGTAAAAGGGTTGGGATATATTTTAACACTACCCTGGGTTTCTAATTCATCAATAATTGTCCTCTCAGATGATCGAGTTTGCAGTTCCTGGTACATTGGCTGCGTTAAAGATACACCTTTTTGCGAGTTTAGAACTGAACCAGTTGTAACAATGCTGTAAGATGAGATACTTTGAGCATCTACAAGAGTAGCAAAAAACATTGCTATTAATGACAATAGAATTATTTTTTTCATGATGTTTAGTAAATTATAGTTTATATGAAAATGCAAATAAACAAAATTTTCCCTTTCCAAGCAAATTTTGTAAGAAATTTGAGAAAGCCAGCAACTTTTATCGTCATTCATGGCAAAATATTTAGTTTTTGGTTGTTAGTTTTTGGTTATGGTTTGATAGTTTATGGTTATAGTTTTTTAGTTTGTTGGTCGTGCCATGAGTCCGGCATTAGCAAACTATTGAACCAATGAACTAAAACTAATAACCAAATAACTAAAACTAATAACCAAAAACCATGAACTAAAATTATGGTTCAAAGATTATTTCAGAACTTTGTAAAACGCTCAAAGCATCCCCCCCCTCACAAAACAAAAGATCAATAATGCTTAGATTGGCAGCAAATTTATTTCCAAAAAGCTGCTGGTAGTGACATGGTTTGAATAAATGTTTGCTTTCTTTTTTTTGGTTAATCACGTTTCTCATGTCATAAGTATTATCAGCAGGCGTTTCATTTGTAGAGACGTTGCATGTTGAAGATTCTCTGAAATCCCGATTTGTCGGGGCAACGTCTCTACAAATGAAACGTTCCGTGAATTCAATCCCACATTTTACCTGCAATAACTTTAGGCAAAGATCAAGCATTTCTGTGTTCAGATCAAATAAATACTTGATCTTCTTAAAAAGGATTTCCCTGAAAAATTCGGCATAAAATTCAAAATAAGGCGCTTTGCCGTAAGCAGATCGAATAGAATTCCAATGATTGTTTACCCAGTTCTGGTTATAATCTATTTGCACATCTTTATATAATATTTTTGTATTCTGCTTGCCCTGCTCCCCCAACTGTGTCTGGGTCTTCGACCTGCCCCACGCTCCCTGCTTTTTTACAGGTATTGACAGCATCTGCACCTTATTGGCTGAAAGGATATAACAACGGCTGCGGTAGCTCTGCTTTTCAAAAAATTCGTTTGCTTCTATCTCAATTTGCTTGAATTTTATTAAATGGCAAAAATATTCAATACAAGGAAGGTAATGTAGTTCAATTAGTAACTTTTGCATGTTGCTTTTTAAAAAATAAAATTTAACTTTATAATTTAACGGTTTTTGTTAGTTTTTCAAAGCCCCCTAAAACGTTATGCTTAATACTCCATGCTCCATGCGCTATGCGCTCAAACGACCTGTTTTATTCATATTCATATTTATCCAAAATATTACTCTTGTAGTGAACGGGCTTGCAGGGCAAAAATACGTTTTTGCTCTACAAACCCGTTCACTACAAGCCACAATAGATTATTGCAGGTTTAAAGTTACGGATACAACCAGTATTCTTGAAGTTTATATCAGCATAGATGGTAATTCACTACACTATATTAAAAAAAGCAAGGATAAATACCAGGGATCGGTATTTGTAACAATTCAGCTTTCCGACAGCAAGGATACAATCTATTATGATAAATTTAATATGCTTTCACCGGAAATTGGTGATACCAATAAAACCATTTTCAATTTTAGTACTCAAAAACGCATCTATCTAAAAAATAATAATTACAACCTGGCATTGAGTGTCAAAGATAATAATTCAGTGTCAGACAGCAGTTTTAACATATCAATACCATTAGAAATAGGTTATCCCCAGGGATTACTTTCCGTTAGCGATATTCAACTATTGGAATCTTACAAAAAACATGAGCCTGTCACCGGGTACTATGGGGCACAGACAGGTATGGAAAAACCACAAGAAAATGACTCCGAAGAATCCCGAGAACCCGGGATCAACGAGGCAGGTTTTGTAAAACACGGTTATCAAATGATCACCTACAATTCATCCTTTTTCCCTAAAAATGTTAATAAAATCAAATTTTATGCTGAGATCTATAATGCGGATGAAATTTTAGGCGGCAATGAGCCTTTCGTGGTTCTATATAAAGTAAGCCGTGCAAATACCAGCAGGCAATTAAAGAATATCGGCAGATTCAGTAAGCAAAAAGCCCTGCATGTAAACCCGCTTTTAAGTGAAATTGATATTACTAATCTCCCTTCCGGCAATTACTATTTTGTGATAGATGTGAGAGATAAAAATAATAATTCATTAGCTTCAAAAAAACACTTCTTCCAAAGAAGTAATCCTGTAGAAATTGTAGATATTGAAGGCGGCACAGAAAAATTGAAGTTTGAAATTGCCGGAACATTTGCTGATAAAATTGATAATCACAAAATAGGCGTGTATTTGTTAGCATTGAGGCCGGTAGCAAAAAAAAATGAGATAGATTTTATTTTTGCTTTAGTAAAAAGCGGTGATACGCTTCAACAAAAGCAATATATGTATTATTTCTGGGAAAAAAGAAGTGAATTGATGAAGAAGGGTGCGCTTGATCCCACCCTTTCGGGTGGTCACCCGTTAGGAGTGACATCCTTTATTAAACCTGAGCTGCTCTGGAATGACTATTTAAAAAGACTGAAGACCGCGGAAAAAAAATATTCGTCCCAAAGTATGAGGGTGTATGAAACCGACAGGGGAAGGGTTTATCTGCAATATGGTAAACCAAACAGGGTTGAAAATGAATTTACCGACCATACCAGGACCAATAATTCCAGCATACCCTATGAAATATGGCATTATTACACGCTAAAAAACCAAAGCAACAAGATCTTTGTTTTTGTTCAAAATAACAGGGCTGATAATAACTACAGGCTTATTCATTCAGATGCTATCGGAGAGATCCATAATCCAAACTGGAGGAAAGAGATTAAAAATTAGATATTGGATATTGGATGCTATATAAAAACTTATATCTTCTACATATTTAAAGTTATGTAACTAATCAGTCGGCAGTCCACAGTCGGCAATTGTTTTTTGCCGACTGGGGACTGTAGATTGCCGACTCCTGTTTTCGTCATTGCAACACCCGGAGCAAAAAATCAAGTCATTACCCAGCGGCAGAGTTGCTGCTGCTCTCT
>VRUD01000009.1 GCA_019456305.1 Cytophagales bacterium
TCAATTTTAAAATTTGTGAAAAAATTGGCTGTCCGATTAAATTTTTTGTTGTACTTTTGTCCATGATAGTTTTTTTTTAGGCAAGAGTTGATAACTTGATGGGTTTAGGCTCTTGCCTTATTTTTTTTGCAAAGATAGTTATGTTTAATCCTAAATATTAATTGTTTTTATCGGACAACAGTGAAAAAAAATATATATTTGCAGCAATTATTACTATTAAAAGTTAGGATTTTTAATACGGAATTTTATACGTTTACATTTTTAATCAAACAATAGTAATTTTTTTATTAGTTTTATTTCATTTTTAACCTGTCCCGATTTTCTTTGTAGAGACGTTGCATGCAACGTCTCTACAAAGAAAATCGGGACGCAAACCTAATTAATCATGAGCGTAGAAGCATATTGTGTAAAGTGCAAAGCCAAAAAAACCATGAACAATCCTCAGCAGGTTACCATGAAAAATGGAAAACCGGCTACTAAAGGGGTATGTCCATCATGCGGTACCGGTATGTACCGTATAGGCAAAGCACAATAATCAGATTATATCCCGTCCCGGATACCCGGGACGGGATAATCTTTATTTTTAACCTATTTCCTGTGGAATAACGAACAAATTTCCTCAGGGTAAACTCATGCGGAGTCCTCCCGCGTACTCGTGCCTGTACGCCATAGTTAAGGCTGGAAAAAGTTTTGGTACGCAGGCGTGGAAACTTCGTAGTGGGAAAGTATAATCAGATTATAATGATCAGGGTAGGAAAGTTATTGAAAAAAATCAACGATCCGGAAGATCTTAAAAAGCTTGATAAGTCGCAACTTTATCAGGTTTGCAAAGAATTAAGGCAGTTTATCATTGACAATGTGTCAATGTATGGCGGACATTTTGGTGCAAGCCTCGGTGTGGTAGAACTTACGACTGCACTCCATTATGTATTTAATACACCAGATGATCTCATAGTTTGGGATGTAGGCCATCAGGCTTATGGACATAAGATATTGACCGGAAGAAGAGACGTATTTCACACCAACCGCATATATAAGGGCATTTCAGGATTTGCTAAAAGAAAAGAAAGTAAGTATGATGCATTTGGCGCAGGCCATGCGTCCACTTCAATTTCTGCCACTTTGGGGATGGCAGTAGCATCAAAATACAAAAAGGATGAAAAACGCCAGCATATAGCTGTTATTGGTGACGGAGCCATGACAGCCGGGCTTGCGTTCGAAGCGATGAATAATGCCGGAGTTACCAACACCAATTTGCTTATCATACTCAATGATAATTGTATGTCGATCGACCCAAATGTGGGTGCATTAAAAGATTATTTAGTAGATATTACTACTTCAAAGACCTATAATAAAGTACGGGATGAAGTCTGGAACATTCTGGGTAAGATAAGCAAATTCGGGCCAAATGCGCAAGAAATCGCTTCAAAAATTGAAAATGCGATCAAAGCCTCAATATTAGCTCAAAGCAATCTTTTTGAGTCATTGAATTTAAGATATTTTGGACCAATTGACGGACATGATGTCAACCATCTGGTAGATGTTTTGAATGACTTGAAAAATATTGCAGGTCCAAAAATACTTCATTGCATAACGGTAAAAGGAAAAGGCTTCGCTCCCGCAGAAAAAGACCAGACCAAATGGCATGCAACCGGTAAGTTCGACAAAATTACAGGTGAGATCTTTAAAAAAGTTCATGACACACCCCAGGCGCCTAAGTACCAGGATGTATTTGGTCATACGATTGTAGAACTGGCTAAGAAGAATGATAAAATTGTAGGGGTCACCCCTGCCATGCCATCCGGTTCATCGCTCAATATTATGATGAAAGAGATGCCTGACCGCGCTTTTGATGTGGGCATAGCTGAACAGCATGCCGTTACATTTTCTGCAGGCATGGCTACCCAGAGCCTCATTCCTTTCTGCAATATTTATTCAACTTTTATGCAGCGTGCTTATGATCAGGTGATCCATGATGTTTGTCTGCAAAATTTGCACGTGATATTTTGCCTTGACAGGGCCGGCTTTGCAGGTGCTGACGGGCCTACACATCATGGCGCCTATGACCTGGCCTATATGCGCTGCCTGCCGAATATGACCGTTTCTGCACCTATGAATGAATCAGAATTGCGGAACCTGATGTATACTGCGCAATTAGAAGAAACTACAGGTCCATTCACCATTAGGTATCCAAGGGGTCAGGGCGTGATGCCTGACTGGAGAAGGGAAATGAAAAAAATTGAAACCGGTACGGGAAGAATTATTACAGAAGGTGAGGATATAGCTATTTTATCCATTGGCCATGTAGGTAATTATGTAGCCCAGGCTTGTAAGATGCTTGAAAAAGATAGCATTTATCCCGCTCATTTTGACATGCGATTTGTTAAGCCGCTTGATGAAGATCTGCTCCACAAAATATTTAATAAATTTGACAAAATAATTACCATTGAAGACGGTTGTTTAATGGGTGGATTTGGCAGTGCTGTAATTGAATTTATGGCTGATAAGCGTTATAAAGCAGAAGTTAAACGGCTTGGAATTCCCGATAAAGTAGTAGAACATGGAGAGCAGATCGAGCTTTACAGAGAATGCGGGTTTGATTCTGAAGCGATTGCAGATACAATAAGGGCAATAATAGGTGTTGAGGTTGGTAGCGGAAGTAGAAATAGACAACTAGTGTAGCAACAATTTAGTTTTGCAACATTAATTT
This sequence comes from Cytophagales bacterium, assembly GCA_019456305.1. NCBI lineage: Bacteria > Pseudomonadati > Bacteroidota > Cytophagia > Cytophagales > Cytophagales bacterium. Next base: position 2,711 of record VRUD01000009.1, read on the forward strand.
GTAATAAATAGATTCTTTCGTTATTAATCAACAAATGAAATAATATATTTTATGATTACAATATTGCGTAATTAAATTGTTGCTACACTAGTAACTAACATCCAGTAAACATAAACTACTATGTATTTAAAAATTTTATTATTACCTCTGCTCTTTCTCATTTTTTCTGATCAGGTTGATCTGGAAAACAGAGCGGCAAAATTATCAGTTGGCTCCTTAGCTCCTGAAATTGCAATGCAAAACCCTGATGGAGATACCTTGAAGCTATCTTCATTAAAAGGAAAGATCGTATTGATAGATTTCTGGGCTTCATGGTGTAAGCCTTGCAGGGCAGCAAATCCTGAACTGGTATATGTGTATCATCAATTCCACTCAAAAGGTTTTGAGATTTTCAGTGTTTCGCTTGATACAAAAAAGGAACCGTGGCTGAAAGCTATAGAAGTTGACAAGCTTGTATGGAAAAATCATGTGAGTGAATTGAAAGGGTGGAAATCAAAAGTTTCCGACCTTTATGAGCTGGACGGCATCCCGACATCCTATATATTAGATAGAGAGGGGAAAATTACCGCTTCAGACCTGGATCCGATAAAGATTGAAGATGAGGTAAGAAGACTTTTGATGAATGAAATATCCTTTTATCCTACAACCGTTTCTGATACAATATTTATCTCGTTGTCTGTAAAGTATAAAATAAAGAATGTTGAAGGTAAAACAGTAAAGAAAGGCGAGGGGGAAGCTATTGATGTGAGTGACCTGAAAGCGGGGGAATATACTTTGAATTTTGGGGATAAATCTGAGAAGTTCACTAAAGAAGCAGGCAGTAAGCAGTAGGCAGTTGCTGATTTTCACCTTTTTGATTATTTACTCTGCCAACAGTCGTAATTTAAGCAATTTCTAAAATCTCACGTATTGCATTGTTGATTTCAGATTTTCAAAACACTCTTATCCGGATAAGTGTATGTTTCAATGCTGTAAACTTTGGCTTGGTCAATAGCTTTGGAACCTATCATTGGTGAAATTATAATTGCGCGGGATACTTTCTTCTTTTCATGTTTTTCATAAAATTTTATTTTCCTTGCAAATCCTTCCACATCATCGCGGCTGAACGATGCGCTAATTTCACACAGGATAACCTGTCCATCGTGAATTATCACGTCAATCTCAACAGATGTGGGTGAGCGATAAACTTCGCCTTTTTTATCAATCTTTTCGTAGTTGATAACTTTTACCCCGAATGACTTCTCAAGTATTCCCTGAGTCCTTCACGGAACGAAAATTCAGAGTGACGTCCCCACCGATCTCCTATGGCTCCAATATTAACCGTATATTTCCGGTTCAGTTCACGGATGTCTTGCAATATTTCATTGATAATCTTTTGATTCTCCGCGTATTTTTTGTTATTTTCTTCTCTTTCTACTTCCCATTTTTTATTCCATTCTGCCCATTTCTTTTCCTGCGCCTCCCATTTCTTTGTTTGTTCTTCCCGGTCTTTTGCCCGGTTTTTTGCCTGTTCTTCCCGGTTTTTTGCCTGTTCTTTCCGGTCTTTTGCCTGTTCTTCCCGGTCTTTTGCCAGTTCTTCCCGACCTTTTGCCAGTTCCTGTAATATCTCTTTTATGCTTTTTTCTGTTTCTGTTCTGGCAGGATATTTATGGTTGACGAGCTCAAATATGGCATTCTTCACAGTTTCATCTTTTTTTATCCAAAAAAGCAACTGTTTATTAACTATATCTAATATTTGATGTTTAGTGTATTGCATAGTATTGTAACGCAAAAATACGTTTTTGTTTTCAATTTCTGCAAATTTATAGTAAAAAGTTTATACCTGTATTTAGCAATAAAAAAAGCCGCTCTCAATTTCTTAGCAAGGCTTAGAAGAGAATCAAAATGTTATACAAAAGCACTTTATATGTTAATCATTTCAGTAAAACTATTAATGAATAAATGGAACAATCAATTAGCTATTATAAATTAACAATGCCTTACCACTATTGTTTTTTAATATTGCCCAACGGACAGGGCTAAATACAGTGCGGGATTAATAGCATCGTACTGTCCTACGAGAACAAAGATAGTAGAAAGCACAGACCTTTCAAACTGCCACTTCACCCGCATTGAATTTAGCTGGTGTTACCTACTGTAGCCCGCCTATTCCTGCCGTTTCTCGGAACGTATAATTTCTTTCTGTTTTGTTCTTAAAATTTAAAAAAAGGAGGAGCGATTTTTATTTGATTTTCTACTACTGTTTCTGTTTACCGGAAAACCGTGCGGAGGGATTTTGCTCTTTGCCACCGCAGGTACGAGGATGAAAGCAAAAAGGAATATGTATACGAGATTGCACCGCACACCAAATGGGCGGCTGAATTAAAATGGACAAGGAGTTGAGGAACGTGTCACACAGTCCATCGTCTTAATATAAGAAAAAAACCTAACTACTCACTTTATCTTGGCCCCATAAATTTATCGCCATTAAAATGAATCATATGGTCAGGAGCATCAACAATCCATACTTCTGTTTCCCAAGCAATATTGGGAGAACGTTTTTTAAATTCAGTAAAGTCGGGGAAAGCCGTTACGTAAATTTTGTCAGCCATGCAATTTTTCAAAAATTCTTCCAACTCAAGTAATCGCTTGGGAGATACTGGCCCATGTGAAGTCACTGCTTCGATAAGAAACAGCCACTTTTTTTTAGGTTCATAAATTACAACGTCTGGTAATTTGCTATGTTTGTCGATGGGAATGCCTAATCCTTTGAAAGCTTCTTCGTTAACATATAAATCTTTCTTTGCTGTATCACCTAAATATATAAGGATTCCACCTTTTGCAAATCGAGGAGCAAATTGTTCTACAATAGCAGCTTGAACTTCATTGTGTTTTCCAGGGGAAAGTTTTAAAACCCTTCCGTTGCTAAGTTTTACAGGGATTAGAAAGGCTTCTCTTTTTCTGACGTATGCCTCTGTAAGTGCTCCTACTTGTGATATGAAAAGTTTAACAGCTTTTTCCCATTTTCGTGTTTTGAAGTAATGAATAGTATTAAGGGCAGCTTCTGATATAGCATAATGAGCCCTTGGACTGTTTACAGGCAAATTCGGATTGTCTGGGTTATAATCAACGATCCTTGCCTGAACAAACTGATGTAAAACTTGCCTTCTGAAAGTCTCTCTTGTGTTTGGAGCATAATTTTTCCCGTAATGTTGTTTTATAAACGACATTATTCCTTTTGAAATGCCTAAACTTTTTCTATTAGCATTACTCCAAATATCATTTTTTCTTAGGTTGCATAGAGCTAAAAGCGTTAATGCCGATATTTCATTTTGCTGAGGAGGAGGGAGGCCTAATTCTTTTAATATTTCCTTTGCTTCTTCAATCTTGTTCATAGGTTGCTGTTGTTATTTCAAGGGATTCGCTTACTATTTTGTTAACATGTTCAATGGAAAAATCATTGGATAGAATGATAATATTACCTATTTCCTTAATGGTTTCTAAAGGGGGTAAAGTCATTTCCCGAAGTTCTGTTGCGCTTACATTTACATTACCATTGAAAATTCTGAAATAAGTATCAAATAATTGACTATTAAGTAATGCACATAAACCGACCACTTCATTCCTCTCCAAATGGCCGTTTGGACGATAGATGTAATTTACTTTATTCTCTACTCCAATAAAATCAGCTTTAAGGTAATTACAAAAATAAGGTGCCGCGATTAGTCTGTTTTTATCATCTTTGCTACTAAAGCGTCTTAGAAGAATATAGTTTTTATTAGGTATTAGGATTGGGTTTGTTTCATCCTGAATCAAAACATATTGTCCTTTATTCGGCTTAGGAATAGGCCATTCAAGAATCATTTGTTTTACATTATGCAGCCAAAATAGTGGCGCTAATGATATACTGTCATTTTTATAATTATCCTGAATATAATTTCTGGCTCTGAATGCCACAACTGGCCCAGTTGAAATCTGTATATTGTATTTGATCAAGTTACCTTCCCAGTCTTTGAAAATGTGTAAAATGGATTCTTCAAAATCGTTTGTAGGCAAGTATAAAAATTTCCCATTGGTAGCTATGTCAATAAGTTCTTTTTGAAGAAAAGATTTTGTTTGGGGTATGGTTATATCCTTTAATCCGTTAGAAGAAGATACTACCACTTGGCCGTTATTCTTATCTGTGTTTTTCCTTCTCGTTCCTTTAATAATTACAGTTTCTTGTAAAACCTTATCCCTGTTAAATGTGTCTTTACGTGAAGCAAATAAATGTACCTTTTCCAGATCTATTAGATTAAAGAAAAATTCACGAAATGTTTTAAAGTAATTGCCTGAAGCATAACTACGTGGAGTGATAAAAATTAATTCTCCGTTTTCTTTTAGGAGTCTGCCTGATATAGCCATAAACATTGCATAAATATTCGGATGGCCGTTTACAACAACTTTAGCAGCTTTTGTTCTTTTGTCTTCTATTGAAAGTTTAAAGTATGGTGGATTTGAGATGATAATATCAAATGGTTCAACTTTTTTTGAGAATAAGTCAGCATTTTCGTTTAAACAGTCAGCATTGGCTAAAACATAATCCTTTATATGCAAGAGATATTGTAAAATGATACCTTTTTTCTCAATCCAGTTCTGTAAGTATTCCAAAGACTTTTCGGCATAGGGTACAAGAACACTGTCTGTTTCATATACAATAATTTCAATAATACGTAGATTTTTGTTGTTCTCAGCAAGATACTCAATTAGTGCACATGTTAATATTGCTGTTCCACAACCTGGGTCAAGGATGCGAATAGATTCATCATTACATTCTGAAAAAGAAGCCATTAAAGAAGCAATTTCAATTGGAGTAAAGAATTGCCCTTTTTCCTTTTTATGTTCCTGGGTAACTGAACAAGCATAATCAATCCCCAATTTGTCAGCATAATGGCTGGGCAATTCATCTGTAAAAGGTTGTATGGTTTTGTTATTTAGCATTCCGATTTTTCGTAAAATAATTGATTTTCTTTTCTGCAACTTTCATTGCTTTTAAAGCCAATTCTTCATCTTGTACCTCATAAACCAGTTTATCGCTTAAAAAGGCAACAAGAAATGTATTTTCATCAGCTTTAAAAAACTCAGCGAATCGTATTACCTGATTTTTTGTCGGTATTCTTTCTCCTCGCTCAATCTTACTGAGTAAAGCAGGGTCAATTTCTACTTCTGCTGCTACTTGCCTAAGTAATAATCCTCTTTTTTCTCTTAGATTTCTTAATATTTCTCCTATACTTTTCATTTGAAAATATTTGACCTGACAAATTTTGTCCAAAAGTAAATAAATGCTTCGGAAATATTACAAAATTTAAAGAAAAGTTTTCCACATAATTATTAACTATCAACAAAGTCTTTATGAATGTGCTTGCTGTGCGGAGATAGAAAATCAAATAAAAATCTCCGAGGGCGGGCTTTTTTAATTTTTCTCTTCAGTCCAGGCAATTGTCAAAGAACCATTGTCGTTTCTGTCCGTGATTACGTGTCGAAATACTAAAAAGTCACTCGTTTTATACTATTCGGTTTTTAGGCGGGCTATTGTAGGTAACTCGTTATATGCGTGACAAATATACCATTATTAGTCAAAATCTCTGGGCTATGCCAATGTTTTTTATGGCTTATCCGGAAATTTAAGTAAACCATGCTCGCCCTCTTCCACTAAAGTATCAAACGGGCTTTTGATCTTTATTAACTCTTTTTTTGTTACATGTGTATATATTTGAGTCGTCTCCGGTTTGGCGTGGCCTAATAATACCTGTATGTATCTCAGATCAACTCCATCTTCCAACATGTGCGTGGCGTAACTGTGTCTCAGGGTATGCGGTGTGTTACGTGCTTTCTGACACCGGCTTCTTTCACTGCACGCACTAATACGTTACGGGGTCTGGCTCCAACGAACCCCATCTACCCGCTTTACTATTGCTAGCAGATAGCGGTCATAATCAAAATCAATCTTTATTTATACAAAATTTATTTAAAAGTAAGCTGTTTGATATTCTTACCCTCCACTTTAAATAAATTATATGATTTGGAAGAACGGTAATACATAAGCGCGATCAAATCAGTACTATCAAAAGGCTTTTCAATGATATTATTTCCTGAAAGATCATATAGATAGGTTTTTCTTTCAACCTTATCATGGATTGCATAAATCTCTGTGGCAAAATTATAATATTGAACTGCAAAGTTTGAGATAGAGGATTGGTGAGAATACAATTTTTCAAATATCAGATCAAGCTTCTTATCAAAAAGCGCTAATTTATTACCCTGTTGCATCACAATAATCCAATCTTTTTGTAAAACATCGATACACAATCCAAAAGTCGTTTGTTTTTCCTGTCTTATTTCCTTAATTTCCCTTGTGAGCTGCTTACTTGAAATGACCTTTCCTGCGAGATTAAATTTAACAAGCGAGCCATGGGTGGTAACCGTTGTAAAATAAGTATTTGAAAAGTCTAACCCTTTTTTAATATATAAGGGGCTTATCGTGTGGTCTTTCAGATCAAGCGGGAATCCATTGCGCATCTCTCCCCTTCTGTTCATAATATTCACAATACCATTTTCATGTACAGCAATGATGCAATCCTTGTCTGCCACTTTTATGTGGGTAACCGGGGATGACAACTTACAGCTTGAGTTGTGAGCCATACATAATTTTTTAGGGTTCCATCCTTCCAGGTTCTTACCTTCTTTGTTATACATATAAATATTCCCATTATCGTCAGAAACCAGGAACCTGTAATTTTTGTTGTTATCGTAATCGATCACTGATAATGTTTGTATTTTCTCATTCTTTGTAACAGGGAGATTGATAGGGTAATGTTTAACCATACTCCCTTTTCTGTCAAAAGCATAAATCTTATCTGGCGTTGCAAAGAGATATTGCAGCTTGGCATTCTTATACAGGTCTACCTGGAAAACATCACTTACAATTGGCTCTCTTAACGATTTTTTCCACAAAATTTTCCCACTTTTTGATAACAAATAAATCTGGTTATGAGAATCCTGTACAAAAATTTCCAGGCTATTATCGTAGTGATTTTTCACTATATAAGGTTTTGTCATGGCAGGGAAGTCTAATTCAACATTGGTTTTCACAACGACATTTGTCCCCGGGTAACTCGGGGTAAAGGGATCCTTAGCCTTGCCATGACTTTCACCTTTTTGATATTTTAAAACAAGGCTGGTATAAAATTTATAGTCCCGGGTTTCGGAAATGACGCTTTCCTGTTCGGATATTATAGAGGTGGGTGGTTCTATATTCGCAAACTGTAACGCCATGAGGTCAAACCCCGTCCACTTTGCTTCATCCTTTTTCCCTGGTCCGCTATTTATTTTTGGGATGTTAATAATCAATGTCAGGTTAGCTTCAGAGATGCTCTCATCAAGAAATAAATTTTGTTGAATATTCTTACCCCAGGTGTTTTCTTCTTCAATATTTTTGATAAGCGTTTCAATTGCTTGTTGGCTGTTGGCCAATACTATATAATCGTGAACAGGTGCAAAAAAACATCTTTCAAAGCCAATGAAAGGATTTCCAAAAATCTTATACGGAAATTCTTTGATATTCAACAACCTGATATTTATACCCCGATATGAATCGTTATCTGTTTTTCCCTTTATCTCCCTTGTTCCCTTCAACCGGGTTGCATTAGCAAGCATTATTAATTCGTCAATTACTTCATTGATTTTTTTTACCTTAAGAAAAAGAAGTTTATCTATAACACCACGGGTACCCGGGGCTTTTTTCCCCTCTATTCCCTTCATTGGTTGGAGCAGACACAATCCAATCTCATTATCGAGCCGGTTAAAAATACTGCTTACATCAAACCCATATTCTTTCAGCAAATGAGTTGTTTCCTCAACATACTCCTTTCCCCGGTAATCTGCTAATGACTGCTTTAATTTTATTCCGTCATCAAAGCCATAATGCAATAAAACTGCCGTATTGTTTGGAACAATTTTTTTTAATGAAAACGCCTGGGGTGATTGATCTATAAACACTGATAAATAGTGTCCGGAAGTGAATCCATTGAGCAGCAATTTATTTTCACTGGTAGAAAGGTCCAAAACTGAAGCAATAGCGAATTTCCCGCTCACTAAATGAGTAAGATATGAACCAGGTGATGGTTCTAAATTTACGCTTCCACCTGCCTGCCCTGAGAAGCTGCTTTGCGGGCGGGCAGGTAGAAGCGCTGACAGTAATAATGGGAGTTTTTTGCAGTTCACGTAAACACGAATGCCCCCTCCTAAATCCCCCATTCCCCCATTCCTTCCCGAAATGGTGAATGGGTGAATCGGTGAATCGGTGACTTGTCTTCCGCGTTTCTCCGTTTCTCCGATTCCCCGTTTCTCCGATTCAAGGAAGCTTGGAAGGGGGCTATGGGAGCTGTTGATCTTACGAATGGCATCTTCAATTAAAAAAGGAGTATCAGCAGCGATAAAATAGTTTCTGTATATGATATAAGCTAATCTGAATCTATCTTCAGCGCCTGCCTGCCATCCTTTTGCCACTTCTCTGGCCTGTCCGCCAGACAGGCGGGCAGGAAGGCCGGTAATTTCAGTTATCCTGAATCCCTTAAAATTCCTGGCCTTTAGCTTAAATTTCAGATCAGTTTTGAATTGTTTCAGCAGATATTTAACCATCTTTTTATCACTTGATCTTTTTATTGGCAAAAAAAGCAGGTAATCAAAATCAAGGTGGCCTTCTTCAGAAAGGCCGTTTTTGCCGTTAATGTGCAGAGAGATAGTTAGGCGCTTGTTTCCGAAGAGATCAACTAAATTATTTTGCGTTTCTCCCCCGAGTACTCGGGATCCTTTCCCCGTTTCAACAGTTTTAGGTGGGACTGGAGAAAATGCAGGATAGTTAGTCATTAATCTGTCAAAAACGCTGAGTGCAGCGGATATTTTCTGCAAAAAAGGAGTTCTTTCTAAATCTATCCAGATGGGATTTTTATTAAAGTCTTTCCATTCTTTTGATAAATCCGAAGATTCAATAATAATAACTGCATCGTCAGGAATAAGTGTCCATACCTCTGTGTGGCTGGGCAAATACCATCTGTCGTATAGAAAATACCCGGCAATACAGGTAAGTAATACCAATATGAGTGTAATAATAATCTTTTTCACTAACCGCAAATTTTTTTACAAAATTATTAATTTCTACATTTTTCTTACTAAATTGCATTTTTATTACGTAAACAATTAACAAATGAATAAGATATGGAAATATAAGCGCGGGGCGCATAACGCAGCGCGTCCTGAGTACCCGGGGCGCATAGTGCCCCGCCAGTTGGCGGGGCTATTCGCATTATATTCAATTGTAGTATTACTCTCTTCCTGTTTTAAAGTGCGGGAACCAGAGCCCTCTAATACTCAGTCTAGCCAATCAGGATGGATTAGCCCAACCGAAGTTGGTATTCTGGTAGAAAACCTTAGTTCGGCTGTTACACAGCCCAATACATCTAATTACGAGCGATGTTTTAATCCTGAAAGATTCGTTTTTGTGCCTGAACCAACTGTTGCGGGTGGATCTGATGGAATATTTACAAATTGGGCATTTGCTGATGAAAGTGCATATTTCATTAATCTCAGTAACAATATTATTTCAACATCTTTAAATAGTTTAGTATTTACAAACACAAAGATATTAAATACCGTTGATTTTACGATAGATTCCGTGGAATATACTGCCGATTATGAACTTACTTTATATCAAACGGATACTTTATCTACTAATAAAGGCAATTTGAGATTCATTTTGGTTAGAAATGATAATAATGAATTCTATATATATTCATGGCAGGATAATAAGGTTAATGATATAATTCCAAGCTGGACAGATTTAAAAGCAAATTTTATTAATTAGCTCCGGGTTATTTGGGATCATAAGTTGATTAAAAAATACGTCATTCGCAAAAAAAGATTTAATGATTAGTGATGCGCATAGTCAGATACATAAAAAAATTTATCCTGTTTGTTTTCATACCGCTCTCCTCTTGCAACCCATTTGCTCCCGGATTGGATGATGTAATTATTGATCAGTGTGACAGAAGAACTTTTGATGGCTTTTTTGAGTGTTTTAAAAATGCATACGAATTACAGGATTCTACACTTTATGGTCGGCTTGTTGCCCCGGATTTTATTTTTACCTATATTGACTTTATAAACAATACAGAGATCAAATGGGGCAGAGATGTTGAAATGCGCTATACTTACAATATGTTCAGACAGGTAAAATCTACCAGCCTGCAATGGAATTACTACATCATTGCAGATACTTCGATCTCTGATACCCTGGCAAGTGTTGAAAGGGCATTCAATTTGTTCATTTTTCAGGATGATCAAAATGTTTTCAGAGGAACGGGCAGCGCTGGTCTCATCTTAACAAGAAAATCTAAAGAAGATTTTTGGAAAATGGCTTCATGGTATGATAAGAGTGATTTTTAAATATGGAAAATGGTTTCAAAATCAAGAATTAATATCCATCTTCCATTTTCCATTATCCATCTTCCATAATATTATCCAACGCATCATCTAACACTGCATATTGAAATTGAAATCCTTTTTTCTGGATTTTTGCCGAAGAAATTTTTGAGCCTCCGACCAAAACCTCACCCATTTCACCAAGAATAATTTTTAAAACGAATTTTGGTATATTGGGCAGCAACAAAGGCCTGTGCAGCTTCTTAGCTATTGCTTTGGTTAATTGAGCATTGGTGACTGGCTCAGGCGCAACTGCATTATAAATTCCTTTTATTTCGTCATTTTCTAATGCCCAAATGAACATTTTACATAGATCATCCAAATGTATCCACGACAGGTATTGCCTGCCAGAGCCGAGCGGTGCGCCTATAAAATATTTAATTGGTTGAGCCATCTTAGGCAATCCTCCTCCCTTTCGTGTCAATGCCATTCCGGCAATTCTCAAAACAACGACCCTTATATTTAATCCTTCAACCTGATGAATCGCATTTTCCCAATCTCTGCACAAATTCCCAAGAAAATCATTGGTAACGGGAGCTTCTTCCGTGATAAGCTGATCACCCGTATCACCATAATACCCTATTGCAGACGCAGAAATTACAGCTTTAACCTTATTTGAAATTGTTTTTAGCTTTTCGTATAATAATTTTGAACTCAAAATCCGGCTGTCATATATTTCTTTCTTTCTTTTTCTATTCCATCTACTCTCTGCAATACTTTCGCCTGCAAGATGAATGATATGGTCTGTGTTTGATAATGCATCATTTTCTATATATTGATCCTCAACACGCCACAGGTATGTGGGGACCTTCGGATTATCCGGCTTGTGCCTGCTCAAATAGCATACTTCATAACCTTTTTCAAGCAATAGCTCAGTCAACCTTGTGCCGACCAGGCCGGTGCCTCCGGTGATTAGGACAGTGGGATTCATATATTTACGATTTAAGATTTACCTGCCCGCCTTACATTGAACTCATTTACAATTCTTTCTCAACAAAGCCCGCAACCTTCATAAAATGCCTGAGCAAACCAATTTTAAGTGGCTTGTTTTTGTGAACCGGAACCGAAATTCTATCCTCCCTGCCTGTCTTACCGAACACATGATGGCTTCCCTTAATCCTCAATAGTTGCCAGCCCTGTTTTTCAAGTGCTTTGCAAAACTCTTTACCTGAAATCTGTTTCATACAACAATTTCAATAACATTTGCTTTTTCTTTCTTCCCTGGCTTTGCAACATCCACCGAGAGGCAGGCATCCACCGCTTCGTAAATGTTTTGCAATAATTCCTGAAATGTTTCTCCCTGCGTAGCACATCCTTTGATAGCAGGCACCTCAGCCCAATAGCCGCCTTCTTCGGCTTCGTGTATTATTACTTTCAATTTCATTTTGTTATTTTTTGCAAATTTACTCATTTCTTTCCGCTCATCTGTAAATAATCTTCTAAATTTTTAAGCAGTTGCTTTTTGAAGTTTCTCTAAGCGAGGACTGGGAAGAATGCACCATTGGCGTGAACGAATACGAATAATTAGTATATTAGCATCGGTTAATTTTTTTATTTAATTGATTCCTTTTATTTTTGCATCGGTCTGCGTACGGTACGACAGGCAGCAAAGTAACTAACTAAATTTTAATCAAATCATGAAGTACTTTTCATCAGTATTTACGATACTATTAATAATTTGTAATATATCGTTTGGTCAGCAAGTGACCGTAGAAGAAATAGAAGAGATCATAAACAAAGTGCCCAGAACAGGATTGGCCACTATATTGGAATTGGATAAGAAGTTTGTGGAAAAACTATGGTCAAAACACCTCAAAAAATATGGCGCCAAGGTATCTTCATCTAAAGGTATGTATACAGTAGAAAGCGTGAATATCTCCGGTATCTCAAACAGGCCGATCCGTGTGATCTCAGGTGTAAAAAGCACCGGTAAGGGCATGCGGGTATGGTGGGTGCTTGACCTGGGTGATTCTTACGTAACTAAATCGGAAAATAAAAGCGCCTACAATGCTGCTGAAAAGATCATGCATGATTTCGGAGTAAAGGCATACCGGGAAGATATAAATATCCAGATAGAAGATGCTGAAAAGCTGCTGGGTAAAATGGTAAAAAGTTACGAAAAAGAAGTTAAGGAAGGAATAGACCTGCAAAAATCGGTTGAAAGAAACAAAGAGGAAAAAATCCGCCTGGAAAATGCCATTGTAAAAAATGCAGATGATCTGGAGCAGCTACTCAAAGATATAGAACAAAATAAAAAGGACCAGGTACAGTCGCAGGAGGACGTGGAAAAGATGAAAGGCTCTGTGGAGGGAGTGAAGGCGAAGCTTGCAAAGGTGTATTAACAGCAACTTCACATTTGGGCATCTCTAAAAACTACACCATACATTCCCCTCTATCAAGAGGGGCAAGGGGTGTGTTTTAAAAAATATGTAGTTTTTAGAGATGCCCATTTATCAACAGCCATTGTTAGAATCCAACTTTCCTAAACCTCTGAGGTTTAGGAAAGTTTAAGGAACTATCACTCAACCACCAACAACCTCGCATGCGTCAACAGCCAACGTTTTGGTAATTCTCCTTTGTTGGCAGCAACCTGGTAATCGTTGTAACTGCAGGGGACGATAGAATTTCTTGGTTTCTTTCCGGATGGATTGGGTACTTCCAGCCACCACTTGTCTGTGAATTTGTTTTTATAAAAGACCATGTCGGAAAGATCATCTTTACCCGCATACGCCCCCTTGGGTATTGTAACAAGATATTTTTTGTAGTCTTCGCTGTCAAAATCAAGCTCATTTCTACGATTATAAAAACCTTCTGTAAAATACCAGATCATCGTGGCAATAACGGAAGCGGTTTGTTTTTTGAGGTCTTCATTTGGATTATATTCATAAAATCCAATGGAGGTTAGCCTGTCATTCAGACCGGCATACCAACAGATCTGGCAGGCTTCTTCTCCGGTTAATCCAAAAGGTTGGGCGTTTAAATTGCCGGGGGCATCGGCCTGCTTAATTGCCGTAATGTCAAAGCTCATCATATCTGCATTCCTGATCACAGGCTCTGTTTCCTCCATATTTTCTCTTATCTGTCCTACCCTGTAAGACTCAAAATGCAGCGCTTCAAGCGAAGCAATAGAGTCCTGGTCGGTCAGATAACTTTGATAAGCCAGATGGCTGAAATTGAACAGAAATTTTGGCTCATAAGTGAGCAGCCGGTAGGTATGATGTCTGCACATTTCTACAGCCCCCCCTAAATCCTCCACGCCACTATTCCTTATCGAATCGGTGAATCGGTGAATCGGTGAATCGGTGAATCGCTTCGTTTTCCTTTTCTCCATATCAAGCATGGCATCTACGTTAAGCACGCTTATGAGCTTTTCAGCGCCCTGGTATGCTAAAAACTGCCCGTAGTCCAGGTCATGGCTGCCGCCTAAGATAATTGGCAGAACCTTATTATTGATCAAGGTCTCACATACCTCCTTTAATCTCAGGTATGTTTTTTCTAAATTTTCTGCAGGTTTTAGATTTCCCAGGTCTGTAATTTTATATGCCCCTGTGCCTAACTTGAGATGGTATAATTTCCTTCTTATTTCATCCGGCCCCATGGAAGTCCCTTTATTGATGATGGTGCCCCTTTCTTCGCAAACACCCAAAATGGCTATATCACTGTCTTTCCAACGTGCCTGGGCAGATTTGAGACCAGAAACTTTCTCAGTATTTACGGTTATGTTATTATACCAGTTGTTTGTCCCCTGGCAGGGCTTAATTACATTTTCATTAACCGGGGTGAAAAATTTTGCTAAATTCATTGATAAAAAAAATATTACAAGATGGGAAGGTAACGGTTTAGCTAAATTGCATTTAAATGCGGTTTATGTTTTGTTAGTGGCTGGTTTTATTTAACTATTAACCATCTCTTTTAAATCAGCATTTTTATTTCTAAGATCCAAACCACCTTCATATACGGACTTTAAATTCACAAGAAAAAATGACCAACCGGAATCACAACCCAAACGAATACTACGTTTTGATTCATCATCAGTAGGAATATTCTTTTGAGTTAACTCCACCACAACATATTCATTTTGTTGCGATAGTTTGATATCTACCAAGCATTTACCAGCAAATGTAAATTGCAAAAAATCCTTTCCATTTGCTTCAGTAATTCCCCCTTTTTCTACTATATCATATAAATACCAAGACCATTCATAAGTATGATTTTTTTTTATATTACTTTCTCTTTCAATGGGGTTAGTATTTTCGTCATAATAATTTGCCTTACTCAAAAACCACTTTTCAATTTCGGATGGTTTTGCCCACGAATCATATATGTCAGAAAGTTTTGCTTTTACTGCAATTCTCTTTGTAAAAGTAGTCCAGTTGAAATTTTTCATCTTTATTATTTATTGTTTATCAATTAATATCGTTATACTTGCCACTAACGGCCAGTGTATGGCATATTGGGAGTTTTGAAGTTGACTTGAGCAGTATTTGGTTGCGGATATTCATTTTTTACTCTCGTATTCAACTTGATCTTCATAAAACAGTGTTGGGATTGTCTCACGAACATTGAACTCCGCAGCGGAATTGTTAAGTAATTCATTATGGATTTCCCTCAATGTATCTTCTGGAACATTGTCAAGAAAACGTAAAGCCGAATTAGTCAAGTATTTATGGTTTGAGTCAAAAGCCAGCCAGTTTCTGGTCAGTTGCTCAGCTACCCATCCGGTCGTATTAGATCCCGCAAATATGTCCAAAACCGTGTCTCCCGGTTCTGTCAGGTACTTAATAAAAAAGCCCGGAAGGTCTCCTGGAAATCGGGCAGGGTGCCCTTTCTCTCCAAGTAGTTTACAGTATTTTAAATATTGTGAGTTGCTTTCAGTATTAGGTATAGGCAAAATATTAGGAGGGATAGCACCACCATTATCTTTGTAAAAACCATCGCTAATGTCATGACCCGATGGGCGCAACCTAGGGTCATAGTATTTCTTCCCCAAATCAAGTAGCTTTTTCATCCTGTCAGAGTAACCAATTAGTACATTCTTTACATCCGCTTTTGGGAACTCGGTTTTGGATAGCCACCAAACTGTATTGACAGAATCTTTCACTCTTATTTTTCGCTTGTTCACCCATTCAATTGGAGAAGGAAGTTTAGCGGGATTGAACCAAAAGAATTCTTCTGCTAAGTACCATCCTTGCTCATCACAAGCGCGAATCAGTAAGCGATAATTATACAACGATCTCACGGGAACTCCTTTTTGATATGCCCCACCAAGATCAACGACAAGGCTGCCTGTGTCTTTAAGAATGTATTGAACTTTTTGGGTAAAAGAAAGGAGCCAATCAACATATTCATCTTGTTCTTTGTTTCCATACTCCTTTTGTCTAAGAAGGGCGAAAGGTGGTGAGGTAATTACAAGATCAATAGATTCCGGTTCGAGCTCTTGTAGAAGATCCAAAGAATCGCCAACAATCGCTTTACCCAGATTCGTTTTATATAAGCACTTTGTTTTCATATTTTAATATTCTTTCAGTTCAAAGACCCAACTTGTCATAATTTTCCAAAGAAGAGTGACGGCAAAGTAAACCTCAGGGTCTTTCTTTTTAAGTTCCTCAATGTCTTTAATGTATTTTTCTTGCCCTTGCTTTCCAATGATGTACGAAACCCATTGACGAGAATCAAGATCTTTCAATTGATTTAAAAGATCATCAAGTTGTAGGTTTTGAGCGATTGTAAGCGCCCAAGCAATTCCTGGCTTTTCCATTGAAGAAGCGGAATCTAATTCCTTAAGAATGTCAGGGGTGTATTTTTTTGTCAGTTTGGCTAAAGCTCTTGCAGCTTCTACTTTAATGGATTCTTCAACAGAATTGAAACTCTTGACCAGAACAGAAAGAGAGTTTTTGTTATTTTGCTCACCTAACGCCCAAGCTGCACCTGCTCTTATTTCAGGGGCATAGTTTTCATCTTGAAGAACTTTGCCTAACAGAGCGCAAGATTTGGTTGACTTGGTTTCAGCCAATACAATTATTGTTTCTAAAACATTTTGGGCATAATCATCTGCAAGGCAGGTTTCAATGAACTCGTATCCCTTGTTATTTCCGAATCTTGCTAAACTTGCAGCGGCTTCAAGTTTTACATAAATGTGTTCGTTCGCATCTTCGATTCTTGACAAAAGTGCTTTTTCAGATTTATCTGATTTGAAATGTGAGAGTGCTTTCGCTGCTGCATATCGGTCGCTTAGATCAGTGCTGGAAAGTGTTGAGATGAAATAAGTTTGGTCAACCGCTGATGAATCGAAATACTGATATACAGGAACAACAGAGGCAATGATTTGATTTTGAAGGATTGATTCTCCCTCTTTTACCAAAGGACGCATTTTAACGCCTTTTTTGGTTAAACTCAAACTTATAGTTCGGTCATCTGAACTTCTTTTGAATTGGATTCGATCGTCAGTTATCTGATTGATAGTCCCTGATGCAGAAGCTACCGCAGCGGGCCATGTAATTCGTGCTTCAAATCCTTCCTCCGCTCCTTTTGGTTTTACAAAGTCAATACGGCCTACCTTAGCTGCTTTCCTGAGAGCTTTAACCGAAATGTATTGTACGATGTCATCTGCTTGCCAGTCAATTGGTTCTTCTCCAACTTTCGTACATACCACCAACGCAACTAAATCATTGTCCTTCATTCCATAATCCCAACCCCTTACAGGGTCGGATTCTGAATGAGACATAGTGATTTCTAACTTGGTCTTGGCACGTGATTCTATTCTAACTCCGCAGTCAACGAGAAGAATATCCGGAACACGAATTCTTTTGATTTTTATCTTCTTCCAAATTTTATAACTCATTGAGCCCCTTTCAAGCTCAATTGGTGTATGTCCTTGATTTTTAAGATGTTCAAATACCTTTTGTGTACCAATAGCACCTATTGATATTTTCTCTAAAAAGCTTTCATCTGTCTTGTATGATGGCATAGATTTATTGTTTAAATACTTGTTTCATTTTTTCAATTTGGATTTTACTCATATGTTCAGTTTTTTCTCCGTTTCTTTTAACGCCTCTTTCGCCAAATTTTCTCCTTTAATTTCATACAAAATCCTGTCACTTAAATAGACCACAAGCATTTCCTTTCATTTTCCAGGTTTTCCAATTCAAGTTTTAGTTTTTGCTGAAAAGCATCAGGAAATGTATTTCAGAAAGATTAAACACAATACAATATGCTTATACTCGGCAGTATCCATGTTTTTCCAGAGTTTGTCGGCTGCCTTCCAAAGCTTTGTTTCTATTGGTTCTTGTTTTGCTATCTTATATTTCACCATCTTTAAAGTAATATTCAAACTTTATTTGGATTGCTTAGTATTCCTTGGGACACAGAAACACCAGTTTTAACTTTTCTTGACAATTTTCAATTTTAACTTTTGTGAGATTGCAATGATCTATGATTTCTCCAACTTCAACAACCGGTATTTTAGGATTTTGCATTTGAGTTACATAGGAGAGCAAGGATATTGGATATGATTCCTTTGTTCCGTTACCATAATCAGTTGTAAATCGCAAAAATGCAACCTCTAAGTTATTTAGGTCTGATTCCCCTGTAACAAGTTTTAAGAAGGCATCCGGAGTTCCTAATTTTGATAGATTAAGCTCCTTTTCGGATATTGGGAAAACATGAGGGATGGCATATATTAATTTTTCAATATTAACTTCAAGTAAATTAGAAATTAAATAAAGTGTCTGCCAACTTGGCTGTTGTATGTTGTTACACCAACGACTGACTTTAGCCCTTGAAACACCTAATTTTGTTGCAAGAGCTTCTTGTCTAATATTTAGCTGTTTAAGTACAAAATAAATTCTATTAAACATGATCAAAAGTATTATTTGGTGCAAAAATAGTTAATTATTATTAATATGCAATAATTATTTAAAAGTAAATATCAAAATAATGCAATACGCATTTAATTGAAATTGCTTTTTGTCATTTGCGTGTTGGTAAAAGCAAGCTCTTTCAAATTTTACTTTACCTTATAAAAATAAATACTCTTAAAGCAAAATTTGAATGTGCTTGCTGTGCGGTAGCAAAAATCAAATAAAAATCTCTGAGGGCGGGCTTTTTTAATTTTATCTTCCGTCTACGTAATTGTCAAAAAACTATTGTCGTTTCTGTCCGCAATTAACTGTCTAAATACTAAAAAGACACTCGTTTTATACTATTCCGTTTTTAGGCGGGCTATTGTAGGTAACGTTTGAATAAACCAAACTTGGTTTATCTCCCCAATATGGTGTAATAAACCAACTTATGGATTGTGGAAATTTTAATAATAACAGGTTGCAAATATAAAAAAAAGGCAGAAAATTAATTCTCCCTCATTTGTTTTTAGTATTACTATTAATAAGCTTTTTTACAAAATTTAATAAACCGGCTTTCTTTAATTTTTTTCTTCCTGTAGCAGTTTTTGACATATCTACTTAATTTATTAATCCGGCTTTCTTTAATTTTCTTCTCCCTGCAGCAGTTCTTAACATAGTTTTTGTCTGTGGGATAATAATTTTCTCAAACATTTCATCATATTCTTTCTGACTCAATCCTATTACTTTAAGTTCCCTCTCAGGAAGTTTACCATCAGGATAAAGCTTCTTAACAAGCTTTATCTGATTATTCCAATTGATTGGTTTTCTATTATTATTTGGTGTTCTGTTTTTTTTCATGGCTTCTATATAATTCTAAATATCGATGATCGGTACAAATATGAGAAGTTTTAATTACACATCTATTACCTTTTAGTAGAACGATTCAAATCCCAAAATCATCAAAGGCAATATTCTCGGATGGAACTCCCATGTCATCAAGCATTTTAAGTACTGCCTCATTCATCATGGGTGGGCCGCAGAGGTAATACTCAACTTCTTCCGGTTCGGGATGCTTAGAGAGATAATTGTCAAGCACTACCTGGTGGATGAATCCTGTATAACCTTTCCAATTATCTTCGGGCAATGGTTCGGATAAGGCAATCTGGTAAGTAAAATTGGGGAATTTCTTTTCTATTTTCCTGTATTCATCAGTATAAAACAATTCTCTTAATGACCTTCCTCCATACCAGAATGAAACTTTTCTTTTTGTTTTCTGTGTATGGAAAAGGTGGAAAATGTGCGACCGCAAAGGCGCCATACCTGCGCCACCACCTATATAGATCATTTCAGTTTCGGTGTCTTTGATAAAGAAATCTCCGTAGGGGCCTGAAATGGTGATTTTGTCACCAGGTTTAAGATCGAAAGTATAGGAAGAGCACACGCCAGGGTTTACTTCCATAAAATTACCTTTTTCCCTGTCCCAGGGTGGTGTGGCTATACGAATATCAAACTTCATAATATTTCCTTCAGCAGGATGGTTTGCCATTGAGTAAGCTCTAAATTCAGGCTCACCATTTTTCATGGTCAGATCCCACATATTGAATTTATCCCAGTCAGCATGATATTCGTTATCAATGTCAAAGTTTTTATAATTTACTTCACATTCAGGTACATCTATTTGGATATAATGCCCGGAATCAAA
The DNA here is from genome assembly GCA_019456305.1 of Cytophagales bacterium. Classification (NCBI taxonomy): domain Bacteria; kingdom Pseudomonadati; phylum Bacteroidota; class Cytophagia; order Cytophagales; species Cytophagales bacterium. Next base: position 22,751 of record VRUD01000009.1, read on the forward strand.
TTTAAGAAATTCACCTTCAGGCAGCTTTACGACAAGCTCTTTGATAAAAGTAGATACATTATCATTAGAAACAACTGTGCATTCCCACTTCTTGATCCCGAACACCTCTTCCGGAATTCTGATATTCATGTCCTGTTTGACCTTCACCTGGCATGATAACCTCACCTTCTCTAATTGTTCAGTCCTGGTAAGAAATCCTACCTCTGTCGGTAACACATCTCCACCACCGTCTTCAACCACACATTTACACAAGGCACAGGTGCCCCCTCCACCACAGGCAGAAGGTAAAAATAAATTTTGGGCTGCTAAGGTTGACAGTAAAGTAGAACCTGCATTGGTTGTTATTTTTTTTGATTCGTCATCGTTAACAATGATGGTAACATTTCCTTGCTGCACTAACTTAGATTGCACATACAGAACAATCAATACTAAAATCAGAATTACAAGCGTAAAGGAAATGATCGCTGAAGTTAAGGTGATGAACATTTTTTTGATTGGGTTAAATTGTTGTTGCAAAAATATTCAAAAATAGTAATAAAAAAAATATTTGAATGATAGAACTAAAATTTTAGTTCATGGTTTTTGGTTATTAGTTTTAGTTATTTGGTTGTTAGTTTTAGTTCATTGGTTCAATAGTTTGCTAATGCCGGACTCATGGCACGACCAACAAACTAAAAAACTATAACCAGAAACTATCAAACCATAACCAAAAACTAACAACCAAAAACTAAATATTTTGCCAAAACTTGTCAGAATTTTAAATGTTAGATGTCTAATAGATGAAAAAAATAAGTATTTTAATATTAGCTGCCTGTACATTGTGTATAGCCATAGTACCGACTATAGTAAAATTATGACCCAAATTTTTGTATAAAATGTAATTTATTAGTAATTTCGCGCCATATTTTTAGATATGGTAGGATCAGTTTAGTGGGTTAGAACGCTCCCGACCTATTGAATGATTCGTGAATTTTTATTAGTCATTGGTTATTAGTCATTCCAATTACTAATGATAAGAGCCGGCATAGGGGGGGTATATGGTGGTCGTAGCTCAACTGGTTAGAGCACCAGATTGTGGTTCTGGGGGTTGTGGGTTCAAGTCCCATCGGTCACCCTAATTAGTGTTTGTCTACAAAGTCGAATGTTTAATATATTATAGTAAAAACATAACTTCGTAAGTTGATTAAAAAGTCGACAGTCAGCAGTCAGCAATCGGCAAAAAGGCAAAATTGATAAAGTCAGCAGTTGGCAATCGGCAGTCGGCAAAAAGGCAAAATTGATAAAATCGGCAGTCGGCAAAAAGGCAAAAAACAATTGCCGACTGCTCCAGAGTACTTGGGATGGGCTGCCGACTGTGGACTGCCGACTGCCGACTGCCGATTGTGGACTGCCGACTGCCAACTGCCGACTTAATGTTGAAACTTTGGATTTTCATTAACGAATATTTTTGACATTATAGACAAGCACTAATTAGTATTATTTCAATATGTTTAAAAATTAAGAATCATGGAAACAAAAACCGAAAATTTACGATACTCTGAAGAAGAGCTAAAAGAATTTGAGCAAATTATCCTTGATAAGATAGATGCTGCAAGAAAGGAACTAAACGCTCTAAAAGAAGAATTAAGCAAAAAAAATGATAGGGGTACTGATGCAACAGCAAGTGCAGTAAAAGTTCTTGAAGACGGGGCAGATAGTCTGGAGAAGGAAAAGCTGGGTCAATTGGCAGCACGGCAGCAAAAGTTCTTGCAGCAGTTAGAAAATGCGCTTGTACGTATAAAAAATGGAACCTATGGTGTCTGCATAGAGACCGGTAAATTAATTCCGAAGGAACGTCTTCGGGCAGTACCGCATACCCAGCATACGATTGAAGCAAAGCTGAATAGAATCTCATGAAAAATGACGAAGTACGAATGATGAAGTACAAATGACTAAATATTCGTTCTTTGTACTTAGAAAATGAATTTTTTACAAAATCATATCGAATCACTCATTTTTTGCTCGAAAGATCCGATTACTAAGGATGAAATTCAGCAATGCCTCACAGAAATGTTTGAGGCGCCTATTCCTGAAAAGGATGTGACTACTGCTGTCAATAATTTGATAGAAAAATTTGAACCTGAAAAATACGCCTTCCAGGTATATCATACTGGAGGTGGGTATCAGTTTCTGACCAAGCCAGCATATCAGGCAAGTATCAGCATCCTGTTAAAACAAAAATCAAAGAAAAGATTATCCAATTCCGGCCTGGAAACATTGGCCATCATTGCCTATAAGCAGCCGGTTACAAAAAACCAAATTGAAGAGATCAGAGGCGTAAACTGCGACTATGCTGTTCAGAAATTATTAGACAAAGAGCTCATTGAGATCAGAGGCAAAGCAGACGCTGTTGGCAGACCCCTCATATATGGCACCAGCAAAAAGTTTATGGATTACTTTGGCCTCAATACTTTAGACGACCTGCCTTTAGCTAAAGATTTCCCTGGCGAAGAGAATGTGATTGGAGAAGTGGGGGATAATTAAAATTGGCTTTAGTTTAAACTAACGTAGCAAAATGCATAATTTTTCAAAATCACATTGAATACCTTTAAGTCGGCAGTCCCCAGTCGGCAGTCCACAGTCCCCAGTCGGCAGTCGGCAGTCCATCCCGAGTACTCGGGACCGACTGTTGACTGCCGATTGCCGACTGGTTAAGTTAAGTTTCTAAATCCAGTTGCCATATTGTTTTAATGGTTTGATTGTTATTTTCTTTTTTGTCGACTGTGGACTGCCGACTGCAGACTGATTTTTTTGCCGACTGGGGACTGTAGATTGCCGACTTTTCTCTATTTATGCTTTTTAGGATTTTGAATCATGGTGAATAAACCTACAAACACCCCTAAGCAATTTAGCCATACGAATAAAAAATACCACCAAGGCGTCAAAGATACGCAATCTCCCGACTTTGCCGGGACAGGCAATATTCGCCTCAATAAATACATTGCAAACGCAGGTATATGTTCGAGAAGAGAGGCAGACAAGCTTATTGAGGCAGGTGTGATAAAAGTAAACGGTAAAGTTATTACTCAATTAGGCTATAAGGTCAATAACAATGACCAGGTTAAATACAAAAATAAAACGGCCGGCAGGCAGTCTGTTCTGTGGCAGATCTTAAAGACGGAAAAACTGACCTATGTCTTGCTCAACAAGCCCAAGGATTTTATAACAACCACTAAAGATCCAAAACAAAGACGTACTGTCCTGGAGTTGGTAAAAAATGCCTGCAGGGAAAGGATTTATCCGGTAGGAAGATTAGATAGAAATACAACAGGGTTACTGTTATTAACAAATGACGGAGCGCTTGCTAAAAAGCTCGCCCATCCCTCTGGCAATGTTAAAAAATTGTACCACGTGGGATTGAACAATGCAATTTCCGATAAAGACCTTGATATGATTGTTAGGGGCATAACGCTGGAAGACGGTCCTGTAAAAGTTGACGATATTGCTGTAATAGATAATGATTATAAGCTGCTTGCTGTTGAATTACACATTGGAAGAAACAGAATAATAAGAAGGATTTTCGAAAAACTTGGTTATAAGGTTGTAAGGATTGACAGAGTGAAGTATTCAGGGCTTACAAAAAAAGACCTGCCCAGAGGTAAATGGAGGTATTTAACTAATAAAGAAGTGATATGGCTGAAGTATTTTAAATAAAAAAGGCCTAAGGGCTTGCCGAAAAATAAGTTCCGATTTTTGCATCACAACTTTGCCACATCTTTGACTTATCCTCAATCGCAAAATCCTCAAAATAACGCTGCTATTCCTGCGGTTTTGCTCAATCGGATAAGCCAAATCTGTAACAAATTTGTGCGCAAAAATCTGGAACTTATTTTTCGGTAAGCCCTAAAATTAAAAATTATAGTTAGTGAGCTAAAAAATAACAACTATTATTTGACTTTTAAATTTACATTTTGCAACATTACATTTTTTTAGTTACCATTATGAGATATTTCTTAACAATCGTTTTCCTGCTCAACATAGGAATCTTAAAAGCGCAAACAGGAATCTTAAGAGCACAAGATAAAACAGTTGTCCATGCTAAAGTGAGAAAAGGAGACAAATGGGGGCTTGTAGCGACTTCAGGAGAAATGATCCTTGATCTTAAGTATGATTATGTCTATGATTTTTCTGAAGGCCTGGCTAAGATAGACAGTGGCGGGTTGACGGGCTTTATAGATAAATCAGGCAACATTATTGTTGACCCCCGGTATGATGAAGCCAAGGATTTCCATAAAGGGGTAGCCATAGTAAAAAAAGGAGAAAGATATGGTTTTGTTAACAAATTAGGCCAGGTAGTTTTTGAACCGCAATTTGATTTTATCTGGCCATTTAATAAAGGTATAGCCGCAGTGAGGAAAAATGATGAATATGGTTTCGTAGATGTTAACGGTAACGTACTGGTGGTATTACAGCAGGGTGTGCCCCGGTTTTTTGAATATTACGCTTTTGATTATTATGAGGAACTGGCAGTAGTCAAAAAGAACGGTAAGTACGGTTACATTGACATAGAAGGAGATTTTGTAATACCACCTGATTTTGACAAGGCATGGAATTACAAAGAAGGTATGGCAGTAATTCAAAAAAAGGGTAAATGGGGATATCTTGACCGGGTTGGAAATATTGTAGTTAAACCAAAATATGACGAGGTTTTAAACTTTGCTGAAGGTTTGGGAATGGTAAGAGAAGGAAAATTATGGGGATATGTTGATAAAAAAGGCAACCCGATATTGGAACCGCAATTTGACCATGTCAATGGTTTTAAAAACGGGCTGGCTCCTGTAAAAAAAGATAATCAATGGGGGTTTATTAATATAAAGGGGACGATGATCATAAGACCACAATTTGACAAAATTGTTGGCTACAATGAAGGAATATACCGGCTGGAAAAAAACGGGCAGTTTGGCTTTGTTAACAGCCTCACCAAAAATGTTATTGAACCCTTATTCGATGAAGCCACCAACTTCATGATAGGTTTAGCCAAAGTAAAAATGGGTAATAAATCAGGATTTATTGACACTTCAGGAGTTTTTGTTAGATTTTTACCCCTTGACAATCCAAAGTTTTACAAGGCCTTTTTCCAGGAGTTCAGCCAGGGATTAAGATCAATAAAAGAGGGAGGCAAGACCGGATATGTTGATATTCACGGAAAAATAGCTATTGAACCGAAATTTAAAAAAGCATGGGAATTCTCTGAAAGCAGGGCAGCAATATCAATAGACGGGAAATGGGGATTCATAAACAAAAAGGGAGCAATAGTAGTTGAACCACAATACGATCAAGTGTATAATTTTTATGAAGGACTCGCGGGAGTAAGAAAAAATGGCAAATGGGGTTTTATTGAAAGAAGAAGCGGGGAAATCGTCATTGAACCGCAATTTGATAAAGTATGGGGTTTCAAAGATGGATTGGCTCCTGTTAAAAAAAATGGTAAATTCGGTTTTGTCAACAGAAAAGGCGAAATAGCTATTGAACCGGAATTGGATCAAATACAGTATTTTAAGAGCTTTTATTAAAGGATAAAAGGATAGAATGTTTGAATTGATTCGTTTCTTCCTTCATTCTATCCTTTAATCATTTTATAACAGGCGCTCTTTTAAAAGGTTTTGTTTCATCAAACAATTTTCGATAGGTAATATGTGTTTTGGCTATCTTTGCGCCTATTGATTCGGCAATACGCATCATGGTCGGATTGAAATCGCCAATCCAGTTCATTTCCAATACATCATAGCGGTTGAGCGGTTGAACTTTACGGGCAGTTGCCATTACCAATGCTCCTTCCAATCCTTTACCCTGAAAAGCTGGAATAATCCCAAAGGCTACACCAAATGTTTTCCTGCATACACCTCTGTACTTATACCACAGAAATTTTATTTTGCCAATCCAATCCAATTTCCCATTCAAATATTTAATTATCTGGTTAATTTCCGGTAACATAATAAAAAAACCAACGGCTTCCTTATCGTGATAAGCAAACCAGATAATATCTTCATCTAATATTGGCTTTATCTTTTTCATTAGCGATATAGCCTGTGCTTTGGACATTTCTTTAATCCCGGCATGCTTTACCCAGGCTTTATTATAGATATACCAGAAATCTTCTGCATATTTTTCAAGCTGGCTTTTCTTAATATGTTCAAAATGATAGGAAGGATCATTTGCTATTCGTTCAGCTTTTTGAGCATAATTTTCAGGCAACTGAGATTGTATAGGTATGCTGTATGTATACTGGTTAAAATAAGTCTTAAAACCGTAGCTTTCAAATATGGTTTTATAGTAGTGTGGATTATAAGGCACACAGTAATTAGGCTCAAAGAATCCATCAACCAATAAGCCCCACCATTTATCTCTTTCTCCAAAGTTTATAGGGCCATCCATCGCTTCCATTTTACGTTTTTCCACCCAATTCCTGCACTGGTCAAATAGTATGGAGGCGGCTTTTTTATCATTGACACATTCGAAAAAACCCATACCCCCCGTAGGTTGGTCAAAAGAGCTGGCAGTTTTGTTATTAGTAAAAGCTGCTACTCTTCCAATCGTTTCTCCACTGTCATCCTTTAATATCCACCTTATTGCTTCTCCATTTCTGAACAGTTTGTTCCTATCAGGATCAAACACACTTTCAATATCATCATCTAAAGGGCGGATCCAGTTGGGGTCGTCTTTGTATATTTTAAGGGGTAATTCGAGGAAGTCTCTTTGTAGTCTTTTGGTATTTACTTCAATAATTTGCATTAACTAAAAGAGAAAACAGATTTTATTTGCTATGGATAAAATTTGTAACCAGGTCATTTTTTTATTATTGGACGTCTCTAAAAACTCAAAAATAAATTAGTTTTTAGGGATGCCCTATTTCAATATATCAAGAATCTCAATCTCTGTTCTCCTGTTAAGCTGTCTTCCTTCTTCATCTTCATTGCTTGCTACAGGCCTTGAAAAACTATAACCTACTGGTTTCAGTCGTGAAGGTTCTATATTTTTGGTGATTAAATAATTGACCACTGCCTTTGCACGCTTTTCAGAAAGTACCTGGTTGGCCTCTTCCGTTCCTACATTATCGGTATGCCCTGAAATTTCCAGCACCAATGTGGGATTATCAGTTAATATCTTATAAAGTCTTTCAAGCTCTGTTGCAGATTCGTCTCGTAATGAATCTAATCCTATATCAAAAAATATGTTTCTCAGGATGGTTTTACGGCCAATTTCTATAGGTTCAAGGTAAATATCTTTATCTATTTCATAGTATTCCTTCTGATCTTCAAGGTCAATATTTTCAGAATGGAACAGGTAGCCAGTGGCTTCAACGGCAATATTATAATTTGTGCCAGGCGGCAATATAACCGTGAATTTTCCTGTGAAACTATTTGAATTATAAAGACCAATCATCTGCTTAGTCCAATTATCTGCCACATTAATAGTTGCCGGTACAGGCAAGCTGTCAACAGCCGATAATGTTCTGCCTTTCATAACTATAAGTACAACTTTTTTTTCTTCCGGCCTGTGCAAAATGTAGATATCCTGTCCGCCATATCCTCCATTCTTTATAGATGAGAAATAGGCTCTTTTACCGTCTGCCGACCATACAAAATATACATCATCACCGGGGGTGTTAATAGGATAACCAAGATTTTTTGGTTTTGACCAGGTTCGTTTTTTTTCATCAAATACCGAGGTAAATATATCATAGCCGCCCATACTATTATGCCCTTTGGAACTAAAATAAAGCGTTTTTCCATCAGGGTGAATAAAAGGCCCGTCTTCATCATACTGTGTGTTAATGAGAGGTCCGAGGTTCTGAGCCTGAGCCCACGAGCCATCTGGTAATCTTTTGACTACATAAATATCTTTATCTTCTGTTTTCTCATCAATACTTCCCTCTTTCCGGGTGCTTGTAAAGTATAAAATCTTTTCATCGGGCGTAATGCTGGCGCTTCCTTCCCACCTTTTAGTGTTCACATTTTCTCCTAACTTGTTTGGTACGCTCCATTTATCGCCCTTCAGATTACTTACGTATAAATCACCAGCGGCATAGTTTTCAGTGCGGCCCCGGTAAACAAACAATTTTTGTCCATCCGGTGACAACCCTACACTGGCATCGTGACCCTCAGTATTTATCAACTCACCCATATTTCTGGATCTGCCCCACAGCGTATCTTGTTTTTTTGTTATATATACATCTTCAAAAAACTTATCATCAAGATCTTTAATGTCTTTGACAGCCCCCCTGCGGGAAGTAAATATCAACATAGTTTCATCGGCAGAGATCACGGGACCATAATCATCAAACTTTGTATTGATCGACCTGCCAATATTTTCAATCCTGACATGAGCGGAGTCTTTCATTAATGCCATACCGTTTTTGCATTCATATATTTTCCTGTCAACATCCTTTTTTTTGTCACCTTCTTTAGAAGTTAAAATAACCCAGTAATTCTGATAATACCTGATTGCCTTTTTAAACTCCCAGTTTAAATGGCTAACCTGTGCTAGCCGGTAATTGATCTGAGGATCAACTTTGGGGTTCATTTTAAAAGCTTTCTCCAGGTATTCCTGCGCTTTCTTTAAATTGTTTTTATTCAGGTAACAATCTCCCAATCTGAAAGTTTCAAGGGAATTTTGAGGATATGACTTCAGCAGTCTCGTATATTCTTTGATCGCCCTGCCAATGTCTCCCACTTCGTAAGACAAATTGGCTTCATGCTTCAGATCTTTTTCTTTGGGCTTTTTTTGCGCGTTTGCCTGGAGTGAAACTGCAAGCAAACTTACTATGAAGAATAAATACAGTAACTTTTTCATGTGTAAATAAGTAAGTTAAATGATTGCCACAGATTCACAGATTTTATAAAATAATTCTTTTAATCTGTGAATCTGTGGCTTTTATTTTCATCTGAAAAATGTGTTTAATTGTTTGTTTTGATTTAGGGGTGCAAAGGTAGGTTTAATTTTAGATAAAAAAAATATTTTTTAACATTTTCATTATGAGGTCAGGATGTCCGAAGTTAAGACAATGCAATACAAAACACCCCTATCACCATTATAACAGCTCCAACCAATCGCGAAGAAATGTTCTTTTCTTTAAAAATAAAGTAACCACCCAGCACGCCCAGGATCACGCTGCTTCGTTTTATTGCTACCAGGTAGGCAACTAATGTAAGGCTGAGGGCAGTCATGTGACATATAAATGTCAATGCGCTGAATAAACCAAGGCCAAGCAGCAAACAAAATATGTAAGATGTTTGATGGAAGATGGAAAGAATCGTTTTCTCTTTTTTTCCATCTTTCATCTTCCATTTTCCAAAAAAGATCCGGGCAATCTCTTTCTTTGATCTCCAAATGATTACCGGTGTTAATATTATTATAATGAACAAATTGATAGAGACCGCCCAAAACAATGGAGAGGAATTTTGGATACCGATCTTATCCAGGTTTGAAGAGATGCTCCATAGAAATGCAACAAGCAGCATCAGTCTCGGTCCTTTTTCGTGAAAAAGCGCCCTGAAAGGAATCCATAATGCTCTTATATTTTTTAAAAATGAAAGGGTGAGTTTCGAATTTCGGATTTCACCGCAAAGACGCAGAGACGCAAAGGATGATTTTTCTAAAAAAACTTTGCGCCTTTGCGTCTTTGCGGTTGATTTCGGATTTCGGATTTTCTTTGATTTATTCCATAACGTATTGATATTCAATGAATAAGCCCCAAACACAATCAAAACAATTCCAACAATTCCTAACCTATTGGGAAACTCGCCTACAATCAATGGAGAAGTAATTAGCAAAAACAAAGGCGTAAAAGTGAGCATGGGCAGTGTAACCGACAGATCAGAACTTTGAAGCGCTTTCATATAGATCACCATAATAATTGCATTCATCGTTCCGCTTAATATCAAAGCGTACCAGTAAGATCCACCCAACGGGGGAATATCAATGATGATCCAAATAGGAATTAAGAAAGGTGTAGTAAAGAAAAAAACAGCCCAGCCTACTACAAACTCATTGGTACGCCTTAGAGCAAACTTACTGAATATATCCATTATGGATTTAAAGACGGCTGTAAGTATTGCTAATATTAACCAGGAGGGCATTTTTAATTTAACGTATCAATCCCGAGTACTCGGGAAGAAACTGGAATAATTTTTTAATCATTATGACGATTTAACCTATTCACCTAATTTCAAATGTTCTAAAAGACTTCATCACAGCAGCATCCACCTCTACCTGATCCACCCTGGCAGCAGAAGGCCCGCTATGGCACCAGTCAATAAACTTTTTCAACACTACTTCATCACTTTCTGCTTCAATATATACAGAACCATCTGCTTGATTTCTGACAAAACCTTTCACACCCAATTCCCTGGCTTTATCCCATGTAGTTGCTCTGAAATATACGCCCTGTACTATACCGGTGATTTTAATGTTTTTATGAACTTTCATTTACCCGATGCCAATATACTAATGTAAGTATAATGCTAATATACTAATTAATACTAATTATACTAATGCCCACCGCTGAGACCCAAAAGAGATTAATGCAAATACTTGTAATGTGTCTTTTATTCATATCATTAGTATAAATTCGTATATTAGCATTTTAAAGTATATTGGCATCGGATTGGATTTTTTGGTATTTTTGTAAACTTTATCTATAACTTTGCGTAATAATCATAATAAGCAGGTAAAAAATAGTAATTTATTTAGATTTTATAGGATTTTATATTAGTATCATATTTTATGCTTTATATTTTAAAAAGTATCCCTCGCTGGACCGTTTTTCAGATTGATCTGGTTCTTTGTATTCTTTCAATCATTTTATCTTATGCTTTAAGATTTGATTTTGATATTCCTGAAAAAGTCTGGAATTCTTTATTATGGGTTGTTCTAGTAGTTATTGTTGTAAAGGCAAACTTATTTTATATCGTAAAAAGTTATGCAGGAATTATCAGGTACACAAGTGTAAAAGATGCCAATAGAATATTTAAAGCGCTTACAATCTCTTTATTAATTTTTGCTTTCATTGATGGTATTCATTATTACTTTACCAAAGCTTTTTTTATTCCCAGGTCTGTATTATTGATGGACTATTTCCTTTCATTGCTTTTTATGTCTTCGTTCAGGGTAATTGCCAAGTTATTATATTATGAATCGAAGGGTCAGGATATTGAAAAGGTTAATGTTATCATCTATGGCGCTGGTGAAGCAGGAATGATCACCAAAAAAACCTTAGATCAGGACCCGAAAATTAATTATAAAGTTGTTGCATTTATTGATGATAATAAATCTAAATCAAACAGCACAATAGAAGGCGTAAAAATTTATTATTCTATGGATAATTTGAGCAAATTAATAGAGGAAAAAAAGGTTCATTTATTAATTATCGCCATTCAAAACATTCCTATAGAAAGAAGAAGGGAAATTGTAGATACCTGCTTGTCTTATGATCTCAGGGTCCGCAGCGTGCCTCCTGTTGACAACTGGATCAATGGCGAATTGAGCTTTAACCAGATACGAAATGTTAAAATTGAAGATGTATTGGGTCGCGAACCGATCAAATTAAAAAATCATTTGGTTAACAGTGAAATAAAAAATAAGGTAGTATTAATAACGGGTGCAGCCGGCTCTATCGGAAGTGAGCTGGCAAGGCAAATCATGGATTTTTCACCTCAAAAGCTCATTTTGTTGGATCAAGCTGAATCACCACTTTATGATTTTGAGTTAGAGTTAACAAGTTCAGATCGTATGGCCAGCTTTGAAACTGTATTGGCAGATGTGAGGAAAGCAGACCGCATGGAAAAAGTTTTTAAGGCATTTCGTCCTGACCTGGTTTTTCACGCAGCAGCTTATAAGCATGTGCCGGTCATGGAATTAAATCCTTCAGAAGCTGTAAATACCAATATATTAGGAACCAGGATCATGGCAGACCTTTCTGTAAAATATAAGGTAAAAAAGTTTGTAATGATCTCTACAGACAAGGCTGTAAATCCAACAAGCGTGATGGGTGCATCTAAAAGAATAGCTGAAATATACATCCAGGCGCTCAATAGCAAAATCAACTCAAAGGCAGGCGAAGTACCTAATGCAACATTTACGAAGGGTAATGGGGTTGAAGTTGAAAACACCAGCTTTGTAACGACAAGGTTTGGGAATGTGCTGGGCTCTAACGGCTCAGTAATTCCGCGTTTCAAAAAACAGATTGCAGATGGAGGGCCTGTAACAGTGACCCACCCCGAAGTGACCAGGTATTTTATGACCATTCCTGAAGCCTGCCAGCTTGTAATAGAAGCTGCAGCAATGAGCAATGGAGGAGAGATATTACTTTTTGATATGGGTAAATCTATCAGGGTTGTGGACCTGGCAAAAAAGATGATCAAATTATCCGGGCTTACCTTAGGCAAGGATATCCAGTTGACCTTTACTGGTTTAAGGCATGGCGAAAAACTATACGAAGATCTTTTAAATGAACTGGAAAAGACCAAACCAACCCATCATCCTAAGATCATGATTGCCAGTGTCAGACAGTACGGATTTGACCTTATATCCGAACAGATATCTGAATTGACAAAATTATTTTCTGAGCAAGACAATGAAGCTATTATCTTAAAAATGAAACAGATAATTCCTGAATATTTGAGTAATAATTCAGTTTATGAAAAGCTTGACTTAAGAGCGCGTAGCGCGTAGCGCATGGCGCATGGCGGGGGAAACCCCGCCAACTGGCGGGGCTATGCACTATGCGCCATGCACATACACCCTACGCGTATCCTCACACTTTTCGTAGAGTACTCTATTAATAACATTTGCCACCGGATGAATGAAATCAGGAGCGATTTCTGTTAATGGCGCTAAAGTGAACTTCCTGTTAATAATTTCGGGATGGGGAATCTTCAGATCCTGGGTATTAATTACCAGATTATCGTAGTAGAGCATATCAATATCAATTATCCTTTCTGCCCATTTTTTACGTTTTTTCCTGCCAAGACCCTCTTCTATTTTTTTTATTTTTTGCAACACTTCATCGGGGCTAAAACCGGTTAATGCTTTTATTACCTGGTTTAAGAACAAGGGCTGGTCGCTGACTCCCCATGGCTCGGTTTCATATATTTTAGACCTTATAACTATTTTCCCGATGGAGTTGTTTATCAGTGAGAGGGCATTTTTTAAATTCTTTTCTCTATCTCCTAAATTGCTTCCGGATAGTAAATATAGCTCAGTCATTGGTCATTGATTTCATATTTTTTCTTATTTAATAACTTTGTTTTGTTAAGCATATCCCTGTGTTTTATACGAATGGTATCAATTTCAAAATCCATCTGCAAATTCATCCAAAATTCTGCTTTTATGCCTAAAGCATTTTCTAATTTTATAGCAAACTCAGGTGTAATATCTGTTTTATCTATTAATATTTTATTGTAATACTTGAGTGCTATTTCTTTTTAGTTCAATTTCTAATTTTTGTTCAACTTCAATAGGGTAATAATTTCGGGATTTAATTATTGTAGGATTAGGGATTTTGATATCCCTCTCAAAATCAGATCCCAAAACCCCATTCAGAGCTTCACCGGCATTTTTAATAGCTTCCTCAATAGTTTCTCCTTCAGTGAAAATATTTTTAAAATCAGGAAAGGTTACTAAATAACCATCCTCATTTCTATCTTTTATTATTTTGGCATAATAAAACATAATATTGCTAACCTTTTTTTCAACTCCTTACCTGACATTTTCTTAACGTATTAAGCAACATTAAAATTACATTTGGATGAATTATTTTTCATATAAAATTCAGAAAACACCCACATCTTCTTCTGTAGCTAAATTCTTTAGCTGCTGCTGCCCAATCTTCCGATTCCTAATTGAAAGCAGAGAGACTCTATTATTTCAGCTTGTTTGTCAGGGTCGTCCATAACTCCATATTCTGAAAGAAGTCGCCCTTTGTCAAGTGTTCGTATCTGATAGCAGAGTACAATGGATTCCTTTTCAAGTCCATACCGTCCTGCTTCGATAAGTGTTTCATTAGGATATATAGTTCTTCTTGTTTTTCTACTTGTCAACGGCAGTACATTCACTACTCTAAGTATTTTATTGATTTCAGTCTCGCTAATAATCAGTACTGGTCGTGTTTTTCCTTGTTCGGATCCTACAACTGGATCAAGTCCTGCTTTCCAGATACTCCATTTTTTGACGATTTTCATAATGTTTCTGAGTCAATGGAGTTGAAGTCATTTTCTATTTCTTGCAAGTCTGCCATGAAAAGCGGGTCAGTAGGAGCTTTTTTTAATTGTTCAAGCTTCTTAGATAGTGAGTCGACATTGTCGTCAAGGATTACCATAACTTTCCTTTTTTTTCTAAATGTCTGAGGAAGTTTAATAATAAGCCTATTGTCAGTCGGTATTTCATATATTTGTCTGTGTCTCATTTTACATCTTTTCGGATTTCACGTTTCCATTTTTTACTAAACTGTTCAGTCAGTTTTCGATTTTGTCCGAAACTAATTGATGTGATAAAAATCAGAAATGTCAATATTTTTAGTTCATTTCTCAAATGTGTTATAACCATCGGATAATAAAAAATGCCAGCTTGCCCATAACTCTTTTATATGTATTACAAATGTTTGCTCTTGTTCGGTTACGAAGATTAAACGGTATTGATCATTTAACCTGATAGAATATTCACCATCAATATAAACGTAAAATCAAATTAAAAGTTCGCTAATTTAGCGAACTTTTAATAATAAGTAAAAAAATAAAAAGTTTACAATTTCTGCAAATTTATAGTAAAAAGTTTATACCTACTATTTTGCAATAAAAAAAGCCGCTCTCAATTTGGAGCGGCTTTTTTATTCACAAACACTAATACAATTAGTTCTTTTTATATTTAAATGACATCTTGCCTTTGTTAGTAGCAGCAATATTACAAGTAACATCAGTAGGACTTATGCTTGTAATTTCGATTAAGGCATAAGTAGTGCCTCCTCTTAATTTCGCTATGTAAACATCATTAGCACTTGGAGTAATCGTTGAAGTTGGAGTACCTGCACTATATTCAGCAATAGCAGATGTTTCTGATGTACTAGCATAAGTACCTGTAGATTTAATATACATAGTACTGTTACCTGTACCAGTTCCCCAATTACCGGTAAATGTAGCTCCAATACCATCTGTATTCTTCATATCCTTATCAACTTCAGATCCAGACCCTGCGACAACTGCGCCTGCTACTAAGTCATAAGCGCCAGTACAGCCTGATGGCCCTTGAATATGATATAACGCACCTGTTTTTTCAGTTATAGTGCCAAAAGAAGCTACAACAACTGTAATTGTGGTACTTGCCGTTTTATCATTTTTATCTGTAACTGTACAGGTATAATCATAATCACCTGCACCAGAAGGAGGTGTATCAGTTAAAGTGTCTGTATAGCTACCACCTGAAATACTTTTAGGGTAACCTGATAAAGCAGTACCACTTCTTGTAACTGTGTAGCTACTAAGATTTTTGTCGCCTTTTGTAGCGATTGCTACTATCATGATTGATTCGCCTATATCTATAGTAGTATTACTGGTAAGACCTGGAGTTATTAATCCGATAGTGGGCGGCACCGCCTCCTCATCTTTTTTACACCCAAAAAAGACAACCACGCTTGCAATAGCAAGCAACGAAAATAAATACAATAATTTTTTCATTTTTTTAATAATTTAGGTTTTAAGTTGAATATTTCATCCCGCTTCATGTACGGGATATCCACCCCCCAACTGGGAGGTGGGATTTTTTGAACGCACAAAGATATGTGTTTTTTTTTAAATGCAAAAAATTTTTAAACTTTTTTTATACAACCGATGCCAATATACTTTAAAATGCTAATACTAAAATGCTAATATACTAATTAATACTAATTATACTAATGCCCACCGCTGAGACCCAAAAGAGATTAATGCAAATACTTGTAGTGTGTCTTTTATTCGTATCATTAGTATAAATTCGTATATTAGCATTTTAAAGTATATTAGCATTTTTTTATTAGTATAGAAATAACATTATGGAACCACTGCTAATCGAACCAACTCATAATTCACCAAAAGTAATATTCGATCCGGCAAATAATAAATTTGAAATTTCAGGCCGATCTTTACCTGAAAATATAGTGCTTTTTTATAACCCGGTACGGGAATGGCTGAATATTTATGCTAAGAATCCCAATCCTGCAACAAATTTTGAAATCAAGCTCACCTACTATAATTCTGCTACATTTAAAGTAATGTCTGCTATCTTTCAAACGCTCTCTAAAATATACAATGAAGGGTTTGAGGTTACAATTTACTGGTATCATGAAGAAGATGATCTTGAATTCAAAGATGAAGTGGACTATCTTTTTGAAATGGTTGATGTGCCTTTTGAGTATGTGAGCTATTAATAAATGACGAAGTACGAATGACGAAGTACGAAATTCGTGCTTTACCATTAATCAAACCCTCACCCCAATCACCATCATATCATCCACCTGCTCACCCTTTCCAATCCAATCATTTATGGTCTTGCGCAGCAATTCTTTTTGCTCCGCCATAGTTTTTGATTGAATGGAAAGCAAAAGTTCTTTGAATGACTTCATCATGAACTTTCTGTCATCAGGGCCGCCAAACTGGTCAACAAACCCATCGGAAAAGATATAAATGGTATCACCTTTTTTAAGGTCTATTTTGTGATTTGTAAAATTATAATCCAATTCAGTATGTCCGCCAATAGATTTTTTATCACCCTTAATTACGGCTCCTTCAAAACCTGGTTTCTTCTGTGTCTCTTCCAAAGGGGGTGAAAAGAAAGGGAGGGCATTTTTATAAATTTCTGTTGCTATTACATTTTTTCGTATTATAAACAACGGGTTACATGCTCCTGCAAATTGTAGTGAATGGGGATTTTGTAGAGACGTTACATGTAACGTCTCTACAAAATCCCCATTCACTACCTCTATTTTACAAAGGGTCATATCCATCCCATCTTCTGCTTGCTGCTCAAAGCCTTTCCTGGTGAAGACTTTTTTCACCGCCCTGTTTAGCTGCGATAATATGTCACCAGGTGTGTCCACACCTTTTTCAATGATTATGTGGTTTAACAGGTCGTTTCCAATCATTGACAGAAAGGCGCCCGGTACCCCATGCCCTGTACAATCACATGCGGCAATAAAAACAGTAGAAGAAGCCCCCCTAACAGCCCCCCTTCCGTCCCCCCAAAGGGGGGAGACTTTGCCAACCCCTTTCCCTTTGGGAAGTGTGGCGGGAAAGTCCCCCATTTGGGGAGGACGATGTCTAATGGACATCGGGCCAGCATTGCGGGAGGCAGGGGGGCTGTTAGGGGAGCTGCTATGAAACCAATAAAAGTCTCCGCTCACTATATCTTTTGGCTGAAAAAATATAAAATGATCTGATAAAATATTTTTCAGCTCTTGCTCATTAGGAAGAATTGCCTGCTGAATATTACCGGCATAACGAATACTGTCCATTATTTCTTTGTTCTTGTCGTCTACTTTCTTCTTTTCCCGTTCATAATTAGCTTCAGCGTTTTGCACACTCTGGTGGAAAACAAACCCGATGCCTGCTGCTACAATAATAAGCGAGACACCTAATTTAATCACCGTTTTTTCCACATCATCAGGGTTCCCGGTAGGAATAACGGACAGCCCATACTTATACACCAGAATAAATGCGACAATGGAAACCGCAACAAACCCCAGTTTGAAGATGAGTTTAAAATCAGTGAGAAATACTACAAGCGGCATTAACAAGAATAAGTAGTGAACACCCAATTCTGATCCAAATACCTGTACACCGATGATCGAATGCCCTGACATCTCCAGGAACCAGACCACTATGCTCCAGTTCAGAAATCCTCTGTAAACCAGCCACAAGGCAAACACGTACATCATCCCTCCTGCTATCATTGAAAGTTGGAATAACCCCAATAAGGGAACTGAAGGATCCGTAGCATCTTTGACAAACAACATTATGTGGATGAACAAGAAGAACAGGTACATGTACCCCATAACCCGCTCGCTCCGGTTGAACGCAGTCTCACCTTGTTTTACCTTTTTAAGGTTCAATAGATCCTTAAGCGATCGTTTTATTTGTTTTGTCATATGAGATAAGCAATTTGTTTTGCATTATTTAATGATAATTAATCAACAACTACACTCCCTCATAAATATCTTTCAGAGCTAATTTAACTGAGAGTTTACTTAATACTATTGTATCGTTTAGCGAACTGTATGTATTTAGCATCCACATTTGGCCTTTACCCCTTGTATAACATTCAACGAGATATTCTTTTTGAGAGACCATGATATAATATTGCAAAGATTTGATATTGCGATACTTTACAAATTTAAAACCCCTGTCTTGATCTTCGGTGCTTTTTGATAAGACTTCAATAATGAGAAATGGGTATTTGATTATATATTCATCATTGTCTCTATTGTCACATGTAACTATTACATCAGGATAAGGATAATATTTATCCTTTAGGGCTTCTATTTTAACGTCTTCCATATATACATTGCATTTTTTTCCTTTAAGGGCATTTTTTAAAGCTAGGATACAATTAATTGCAATTGAATTATGCTTTTTAGTTTCGCCCGCCATAGCAAACATTTCTCCCTGATAATATTCATGCCTGATCTCTGAATTTTTCTCAAGCTCAAAATATTCTTCAACAGACATCTTTTTTTTTATTGCTTCTTCCATTGTTTTTATTTTTCCGAAAGATAATAAAAAATAGAAAATTAAACTTTAATTTGGTCATTTTTTATTAACTTTTTTTATAAATTTGTATTATGACAATACATAAAGAGGGCTACAAGTTGCTGATCATATTTTTCATAATATTGGTGGTAATAAACCTGATCGTCTATTTATTCGTTCCTGAGGATCCTGCAAAACCCGGAATGGTTAAGTTTCTTCGAATTGCAACTACTTCCATCAGTGTTATACTTTACGTGCTGCTTCTGAACTTTTTCAGGAACCCGAAAATTGAAATTATACTAAATCCCAATCATGTGCTTGCTCCAGCAGATGGAAAGGTTGTGGCTATTGGAGAGGTTAACGAAACAGAGTATTTTAATAAAACTCGCAGACAAATTTCCATCTTCATGTCACCGCTCAATGTGCATATCAACAGAAACCCGGTTTCCGGGACTATCAAATATTTTAAATACCATCCGGGCAACTATTTGGTCGCCTGGCATCCTAAGTCAAGCGCCAAAAATGAACGAACCACGGTTGTTTATGAAACAGAGAATAAACATCAAATTTTAGTAAGACAAATTGCTGGCGCTGTGGCAAGGAGGATATCGTGTTATGTAAAACAGGGTGATGTGGTTAAGCAGGGAGATGAGCTGGGGTTTATAAAGTTTGGTTCGCGTCTGGATGTGTTGCTGCCGCTTGATGCCAAATTAAATATTAAAATTGGTGATAAAACTGTGGGGGGAGAGACGGTTATTGCTGAGTTGTAGTGCATATGTGGTTGAGTCTTGCTTTATCACCTATTTTCCCTTTCATAAATTAATATTTTTTTCAATAATGACCCCTAATTGCACCAAATAATATTTATCCACTTCACCAAAATCATCCAGCTTATCACTATCAATGTCCAGGATAAGCGTCACTTCCTCATTTTTAAATACCGGCACAACGATTTCAGACCTGGTTTCACTGCTGCAGGCGATATGCCCCGAAAATTTATTTACATCCGGCACAATAATAGTTTCTTTTTGTGAATAACAAGCTCCACATACGCCTTTATTAAAAGGGATACGCGTACATGCCACAGGACCCTGAAAAGGACCTAACACCAGACCCGATTCCTTTACAAAATAAAACCCAACCCAGAAAAAATCCATCCCATACTTCAGCGCTGCTACAATGTTTGAAAGGTTGGCGATCAAATCGGCCTCGTTTTCTAACAAAGATGAGATTTGAATTAATAAGGATCTGTATTTTTCTTTTTTGTTTTTTATGGCGGCTGTTTCTTCCATCATAAACTATTTTTAATAACTTTGAAACCTTGTAAAAATAATTGCTGCTTGTCAAAACTACTTAATTTAATGGACATAACTTCTAAATTGTTTAAAATATTGAAATTTCGACCTGTCTGCCGACAGGCAGGTACAATAAATGATGCAACTCATCCCGAGTACTCGGGATTAATAATTATTTTCATCCTGATATTTCAACAAGGTTATAATATTTCAGCAAAAACTGTATATGATACCATTGCGGCAGATACAACTTCTGTATTGAATGGTACTTTACAACTGGCAAATCATTACTTCCACCTTGCCGACTCTTTCCACCAGGTTGCAAGCTATGACAGTTCCAGCTCCTATTACCAAAAGGCAGGTACTATTTTCCTAAAACTTGCACAACTTCAAGAGTCGCCCCGATCCCGAGTACTCCCCCATAGGATCGTGACTGGCGTGACAGGCGAGATACGGGACAGGCCAGACGACTATCTGATATTATGGGAAAAATATATTGAATGCCATAATCAGCTTGCCTGGAATTTAGCTATGTATCAGGCTAAATTTGAAAAGGCAATCACTGTTCTAAACAATATTCTATCATTAGGCATTAAAAAATTAGGTGAAAATCATTATAAAATTGGTGACGTCTATGAAAAATTAGGAATAATCTATGCAAGAAACGGTGATTATCAAAATGCGTTAGAAAATTTTGAGCAATCTCTATTAATATTTTTACAAACCTTTGAAGCCGATCATTCCAAATTAGCCTCATGTTACAGCAACCTGGGAAATATTTATTATCTTAAAAGTGATTATCAGAAAGCTTTAAAATATCATGAGCAATCACTGTCGCTTTATTTAAAAAATTTTGGCAGGAAACACTCCAATGTAGCTAAATGCTATAATAACATTGCAAATATTTACGGGGCTATGGGCGATTTTTACACAGCATTGGAATACTGTCAACAATCCTTAAGGATAAAATTATCAGCCATAGACAAATCCGTCTTAGAAGGAAAAACCCATAGTTCACTACATCTTGATTTAGCCTCAAGCTATAATAACCTCGGGAATATACTTGCCGACATAGGAGAAATTAACGAAGCAGTAAAAAATTATCAACGAAGTATTAAAATACATACAAAATTTCTTGGAGAAAAGCATCCATCAGTTGGTTATCCCAATTTTAACCTTGGCATGTTATATAAGGAAAATGGGAATTACGAAAAAGCGCTTCATTACCACAAAAAATCTTTAACAATAGATCTTTATAACTTTGGCAGCGAGCATTTTTATGTAGCATGGGATAGAATTTACATTGCAGATGTATATGTTAAAATGAATAAATTCGATGATGGATACGAGTTATTAAAAAATGCTTTACCAATATTACTTAAAAATATCGGCTCTTACCACCCTTTGGTTGCCAGGAGGCATTTGATATTGGCCAGCCTGTTTTTTAAAAAAAATGATATTGGTAATGCCTTATATTATTACCAGAAAGCTATACAATCTTTGGTGAAAGGATTTTCTGCTGTTAGCATTTATGTAAATCCTGTCTTGCCCACTATTTATGAAGTAAAAGAGGGGAAAGGTACGGTAAATTCTATGCCTGACTTATTGGAAGCATTGGAGAAAAAGGCAGAGGGTTTTTATGTGAAATGGGAGACCCGGAAGAAGTAGTGTTAAATTGCATAAATAATCTATATAATTGAATTTAAGTCCAAAGTCCCAAATTCCAAGTAAAAAGTAAAAAGTAAAAAGTAAAAAGTAAAAAGTAAAAATATGGAGGCAGTTTTTTCATTTTACTTTTTACTTTTTACTTTTTACTTGGAATTTGGGACTTGTGACTTTTTCCCGCCTCAAAACCTGTTTGCAAATCTATAGAAAACTTACGCAACTAAACACTAGGGGGGCTAATCACACCGGCACCAGCACTTTCAAAGACTTCGGCACTATGCTCACAACCAACTCCTTCCCCATCTCAACCGGTTCGCCATCCAGATGAACTGTGTCTGGTTGTTCTCTTTTTATAGTTACCCCTTTAGCTCTGAACATCTCAAAATATTTAAAATTATAGATGGTATGGCTAAATATCCTGTAAACAAATTCAACAATCCTGCTTTTAGGAAAGGGCTTCAAAATACAAACATCTACCAGGCCGTCTTTTATATCTGCCTCAGGAGATAAATAAATATTATTACCGTATTGTTTTCCATTGGCAAGACTGATCAAGATGGCTTTCCTTTTAAAATATTTTTTACCCTTTGGAATAACTTTGCTTCCTCCTCCCGAGTAATCGAGATGGGGTATTTCACAGGGTGAATCTATCTCTATTTCATAATTTTGCGGTTTATATTTAAAAAACTCAGATAATACAATGTCAAAATACGCTTTGAATCCCCTTTTTTTTCCTTCTGCATACAATCTGGCAACGTAAGCATCAAGACCAGTACCGGCAGTATTAAAAAAAGGATTTCCATTTATAGTACACGAATCAATTAGTGAGACACGGCAATTATCAAGTAAACTGACAGCCTTATTTATCTTTAAAGGTATTTTCAATTCCCTTGCAAGTCCATTGCCTGAACCCTTTGGAATAATGCCCAATTTTATATCAGTATTAACCAATTCCTTTGCAATCTCATTCACCGTTCCATCTCCTCCCACAGCTACAACTATATTAACGCCATTATTTTTTGCTTCTTTTGCTATTGTAGTAGCATGTCCCGGCTTTTCAGTGACCAGGATTTCCGCGCCGCTATTCCTTGACGAATCAGTGAACCGGTGAACCGGTGAACCGGTGAATTGCCTACCCCGTCCGAAGGACCGGGGCTTCGCTTTTCTTCTCTCCGTTTCTCCGATTCCCCGTTTCTCCGGTTCAGAGGGGCTTGGAGTGGTTTTAAAGGCACCCTCTATCAACTGCGGGATATTTTTTTTTGATTTTGTTCCTGACAGTGGATTTATTACGAAAATAATTTTACTTTTGTTCAAAATATATTTAACCTAAAAATCTAAATTAAAAAAAACAACTTAAATTGTAAGCATTATTAACATCATGCATCAAATTATCAGTTACTGGATGCTGGTTACTGGGTGCTGGTTGACCCTATTATTATTAATTTTTTACTTTTACGGCAACTAAATTAAGGAAGTATCATAACATTTACATTCACCCCGTTAGATATTTTTATACTATCAGGTAAATGTTTATAAATGTTGCATTATATGTTACTTGTTTGTTGCTTTTATTGATTATATCTAACGGGGTCAACTTTTCTTTCTTTTTAATTTAGATTTTTAGGTTTAATTTTGTATCAGAATTTCAAAGTTTTTAAAGATCTGTTTATGAATTTATCTTTCTTGCTTTTAATAATCAGGTTCTGGGCACTGGGTTCTGGGTTATTAGTAATTCTTCCTGACAGTAGTTACTCTACCAGCACCCAGTACCCAGTAACTTTATATCATTTTTACTTTGCTCAATTTTTAGTAATTTTATTTTTTAATCAACTTACCAAGTTATATTCTTAAAATGAGCATACAATTATTTTTCAAAAATATTTATTTTGCTCAACGAGGCGACAGGATAATCTTTTTTCTGCAACGGTGCAAATTTTTGTTGATATTATTGCACTTCCTCTGTTTGCCATTCCGGGCTACATCCCAAATTGGAGCGTCTTTTGACGAATCCATAGTTTATACAATATGCGAAGATAACATTGGCAACCTGTGGATTGGCACTTATGGTTTAGGCATTTACATTTATGATGGCAAGAAGCTCATAAATATTTCAGAAGAAGAAGGCATGAATAGCGATTTGGTGTATTCCATCCTTGAAGATCGCTCAGGTGATTTATGGATTGGTACATCAGGAGCCGGGGTATCGCGATTGCAGCTTGATAAACAAAGTCTTAAACAATCATCCTTTAAATTTACCCATTTCACTAAAAAGATTAGCCTGATCAGCAACGAAATATACACGATCATTCAGGATAAAAATGGTTTGCTTTGGTTAGGTACAAATGATGCCGGAGCCACGCTGTTTGACCCTAAACTTGTTGGCAGGACAGACCAGGATATCAACCCATTTATGCACATCACAGAAGGCCGGGGGCTGAATCATTACAGCGTTCAGGCAATCCGGGAAGACAAAAACGGAAAGCTCTGGTTAGGTACCCGGGGAGGTGGGATAAGCAGGCTTGACCCCGAACAAAATTTAGCTGATAAAAATGTACCTTTAAAATTTACCTACTTCACCACTGAAAACGGATTATCACATAATGAAATATCTGCAATTATAGAAGACAATTCAGGCAATTTATGGTTTTGTACAGGGGGTGGCGGAATAACTATGCTTCCTGCAGACCAGATCAATGATACATTGCCTGAATTTGTCTATCTTACTACCCAAAAAACCTGTCCTGAAGGTAGAAACTGTATTAAAAAATTAAGCAATAAAAAGATATTTTCAATATTGCAGGATTCAAAAGGAAACTTCTGGATTGGCACGGATGGCAGCGGCATTTCACGATTAAAGCCTGACTTGCTCACGCTAAAGCAGGGAAAACTGGATGGATCGAAATTTACACATTTTACTACCGAAGACGGATTGAGCCATAATATTATTACGTCAATATTTGAAGATAGATCCGGAATTATATGGATCGGTACCGAAGGTGGTGGGATAAACCGGTTTGACGGCAAAAATTTCACCCATTTTACTGAAAAATGGGTGAAAACTGAGAGGAAAAGGAAAGAAGAAGAAGCAAAGCGAATAAAAAAAGAAGCTGAAGCCAGGGTGAAAGCCAACGAAGATAGCTTAATAAATGTATCTAAAGCCGAAAAACTGGCCGAAGAAAAAAGATTGAAAGAAGAAGCTGAAGCCAAAGCTAAAGCTGAAGCAGAGAAATTGAAAAAAGAGGCTGAAAGGAAAAAATTGTTAGCAGAATATAAAGAAAATTTAGATTTTGCAGACATGGCACGCATGGAAGAACGACCGGATTGGGCTGACGCCTCCCTTGTTTATAAAGAAACAAAAGCCGAAGCTGTATGGCTGAAAAAAGAAGTCGAAAGAGAGAAGAAAATTCTTAAAAATATAACAACGATCACTGAAGCTGATAAAGAGCTTTTGGTATTTGTCGCTGAGAGTGAAAACTTTGAAAGAAAATCAAAAGGCGGTTCATTCGACCTTGAATATGAAACCCTCCAGCAACAAGTTGAATCTAAAGAAAATGTATTATCAGGAGAAAGCCAAATAAGTAAAAAGGCTAAAGAAGAAGAAAAAAGGGCTATATTAAATCAACAAGCAATAAAAGAGCACCTCAAGATCATCATTATTGAGATGGCAGAAACAGAACGAGCTGAAAAAATAGCCAGTTTAAAGCTCCAGGCAGGCAAAAATATACCCAAAGATCAGTTTACCCCTAAAATAATTGAAAAATCAGAGCAAGGCACCTTTAAAACGATTAAATATATCATCATACAATACCCTGCAAAGCAAATTGTATTTCAGCAGATCAGCTACATTTGGGGTGTTGTTTCTTATTATAAAAATGAAAAGGAAATTGATGAAAAAATTTATTTGAGTGAGATTGAAAAATATAAAGATAAATAACGAAAAAAGAAAAATTTCTCTACTTTTGTATCGCTCAATTGTAATGAGAATGGAACAATAAAGCAATAGTAACAATGAAACCAAAAATCATTTATCCATCATTTATTTTATTGATTGCCTACTGCCTACTGCGTACTGTCAACTGTTTTTCACAAACCTCAAACTTCATACACTACGGAGCGCCACAGGGGCTGGTACAATCTCAGGTTCAGACACTCGAACAGGATAATGATGGAAATCTCTGGATTGGCACGATGGCCGGCTTGTCAAGATACAATGGAAAAACCTTTATTTCCTATACAAGAAAAGACGGCCTGGCTGAAGATTGGATAACTGCTTCATATAAAGACAACCTGGGCAATATCTGGCTTGGGCATTGGGGTGGAGGGGTATCCAAGCTTTCCCTGAGTGAGGGTGCAGGGGCAAGTTATCATGGAAAAATAATTGAAAATATAAACTTTGAAAAATTCAGCGGCTTTAATCCAATTACCCGGATCATCCAGGATAGTAAGGGCAATTTCTGGTATGCTACTGAAGGGTCAGGTATATATAAATATGACATCCGGTCTAGTAAAGTGATCCCTATATCAACAAAGGAGGGTTTAAGAAGTGATAACGTCAGTTCAATTTGCGAGGATAATTATGGCAGGTTGTGGATCGGAACTGATAAGGGTATCACCATTTATGACACTGCCTTTGACATAAATACTACCCAGGCATATAGTTATTTAAATGATCAGAATGTATTGTCAGGCAATAAAATAACCTGTATTTCATTGTTATTGGGCAATGAGATCTGGATAGGCACCGCAGAGAATGGAATTGTAATGATAAAATCTATTCCCGGTATCCTGGATTCAGTAAAGACAAGGCATGCCTCGGCTTTACTCATTAAACAGGATCTGCTGGCCACTTTACGAAAAACTGATGGATTAGGATCTGACAAAATCCAAACCATTTACCAGGATAGGGAAAATAATATTTGGATAGGAACAAGAGATGCCGGTATCACTCAATATGTACCGGACATAAGCCCCCTTGCCTCCCGCAATGCTGGCCCGATGTCCACTGGACATCGTCCTCCCCAAAGGGGGGACTTTACCACCCCAATTGCCAAAGGCAAAAGCGATGGCAAAGTCCCCCCCTTTGGGGGGGCTGGTAGGGGGGCTTCAACCTTGTCAAAAGGCATTTTTATGACCTATAGTTTTAAAAAATTCGGTACAAAACAAGGACTGAATTATGATTTTGTTAATGATATCATACAAGACAGAGAAGGAATTCTATGGATCGGAACTGATATCGGTGTAAATCAGTTCAGAGGCGAAAGATTCCAGATATATGACGAATCAAATGGATTGATAAACGGTATCGTATGGGCAATTTTGCAGGACCGTAGAGGCAGCTTCTGGTTTGGAACCAATGGAGGCATCTCCAGGTTCATTTTTCCGATTACCCCTCATACCGATCAGTTTTCTTCTGAACCTGTCGTTACAAACTATACCATTAAGGATGGTTTAAGAAGTAATATTATATATTCGATTTTTGAAGATAAACAAGGAGCTCTGTGGTTTGGAACCCGCAATGGAGGTGTTTGTAAATTATCACCGGGAAGTTCGAAATTTGAGATATTTACTACCGGAATTGGTTTAATTAACAATACCGTTTATTCCATAAGTGATGATAAGATGGGGAATCTTTGGTTTGGTACAAGAGAAGGCGCTTTTTTGTTTGACCCGAAGACTCGTGTATTTAAAAAACCCCCGGGAGATAATGGAGTTGGAAGATACAAAGTGTATAAAATATTTAAAGATAGTAAAGACAATTTATGGTTTGGCATTTTAGGTGGGCTTTTAACAATGTATGATGGAAAACATTTTAAAAAATTCGGAAAAGATGTCGGACTAAAACATAAATTTATTCTTTGTATTACTGAAGATAAAGAAAACAATCTTTGGTTTGGCGCTTATGGTGGCGGCATATATAAATATGACGGCAAGAAGTTTACAAATTATTCTTCAAAAGATGGTATGAGCTCTGGTTCACCATTTTTTCTCACATGCGACAATAATAATAATATTTGGGTCGGGCTTAGCCAGGGAATAGATAAATTCGACCAGAAAACCAAAACCTTTAAACATTATGGAAAGCAGGAAGGATTCTTCGGGATAAAAACCGTTCAAAATGCTGTTTGTAATGACCGGCAAGGTAACATCTGGATCGGCACCATCATGGGAGTTGTTAAATACGATCCTTCAAAAGATATAGTTAATTCATTTGAACCCCTTACACATATTAATAAAATACGTATCCATTTAAAAGATGCTAAATTTCCTGCTAATGCTGTTTTCTCTTACGATCAAAATCATTTAACCTTTCACTTTATAGGCGTTAGCCTGACCAATCCTGAAAAAGTTCTCTACCAGCACAAATTAGAAGGATTTGATAAAGAATGGTCACCACATAGCAAAGAAAATTTTATAACCTATTCTAATTTACCCGGAGGCAAATATACTTTCATGGTTAAAGCCCGCAACAATGACGGGGTTTGGAATAAACAGCCAACTATGTATCAATTTACTGTTGAAAAACCCTGGTGGCAAACCTGGTGGTTCTATACATTGTGTGGTTTGTTTGTGACTGGCGGCTTTTATTCATTTGTAAAAATAAGGACTACCTCTCTACAAAAAGCAAAGCGGGTGCTGGAGAACAAAGTAAGCGAAAGAACCCAAGAACTATCAGAAGCAAACAAAAGTATAACCGACAGCATCAATTATGCGTCCCGCATACAGGACGCCATCCTGCCCGATACGGCTCAACTCCGGAAATTTTTTCCTGACTCCTTTGTATATTATAAGATAAAGGATATTGTAAGCGGAGATATTCCCTGGCTAATGCAAGCAGGTGACGATATTTATGTAACTGTTGTGGACTGTACAGGTCATGGAGTGCCGGGAGCTATGTTATCAATGATCGGGCATTTCCTGCTTAAAGAAACAATAAGCAGCAAAAATATTTTGCAGCCCTCTGAAATTTTGAACCGTATACATGATGGTGTTAACCTTACGTTGAATCAGAATATAAATACAGATTCAGAAGATGGAATGGATATAGCGCTTTGCAAGATCAATTTAAAGAACATGGAAGTAGAGTATGCAGGCGCTCATCGTCCCTTATTACACATTAGCAATGGTGTTGTATCTGAAATAAAGGGCGACCGGTTTCCCATTGGAGGAATGCAGCACGCCAGGAAAGGCCGGGAAATCATATTTACAAACCACCGTATAAAGATCAAGAAAGAAGACAGCATTTTCTTTTATTCTGACGGGCTTACAGACCAGTTTGGCGGACCTGATGATAAAAAATTCTCCCAAAGAAGGGTTAAAGATTTATTGCTTGATAATCAACATCTACCGATGCAGGAACAAAAAGAACTCCTGGAAAATACCATTGAACAATGGATGAACGGCAGTAAAGATCAAACAGATGATATTTTGCTTATTGGAATCCGCTTTTAATTGAAGATTGAAGATGGTTTTGCCACTAATTACACTAATTTTTTCAACCCTTTTTTAGTGAAAATTCGTGTAATTCGTGGTTATATTAATCAATTTTCAATTCAAAAGCCATCCTTGCCTGCACACCCTCCATCTTTTGCAGCTCTTTAAGAGATTTAACATAGGGATATAGATCGCCCAACTGTTGCTGAAGTATCCTGATGCTGGTTTCGTCTTTCAACTCACTTAACAACTGCTCAAAAAACTTTTTCTTTAAAGGTAGGTATTTGATCTTATAATCATCTTCAATATCAGCAGCTTTTGCAGCAATTTTAATCGCATCATCCAGGCCCCCAAGCACATCTACCAACCCGTTATTAAGCGCCTCAACACCAGACCATACTCTGCCTCCAGCCAGCTTTTTTAAGCTATCTACGCTAAGCCCCCTGCCTTGTGCTGCCTTTGAAGTAAAATCTTCATAAATTCTATTCACTTCTTCTTGAATTATCGCTCTTTCCAAATCTGTTACAGGCCTGGAAAATGTACCAATATCCGAGAAATCTCCTGTTTTCACCCCGTCAACCGTGATGCCTAATTTATTCTTTAAGAAATTTTTTCCATTAAACCATAACCCGAAAACCCCGATTGAACCGGTGATGGTGTTAGGCTGAGCAACAATTGTATCGCATCCCATAGAAATATAATAACCGCCAGATGCTGCAACGTCAGACATGGATGCTATGATCGGTTTTACTTTATTGGTCAAAACAACTTCTCTCCAGATAATATCAGAAGCTAATGCATCGCCTCCCGGTGAATTAACCCTTAACACTACTGCCTTAACTTTTTTATCTAACCTGGCTTTTCTGATCTCCCCTGCAATTTTCTCACTCCCGATCACATCATCATCACCTTTTCCATGCTCAATAGACCCCGAAGCAAAGATCACTGCTATTTTATTCTTAGAACTTACTACCTTGATGACTTTCTCTGCCGATTCATATTTTTTTAGTGATACAAATTTAACCTTCTCATTCTTTTCCAATCCCAGGTCTTTTTTGATATAATCTAAAACTTCATCGTAATATGCTATATCCGTGATCAAACCTAATTCCAAAGCGTCATCAGCGCTATGAATGAGCATTGCATCTGAAATATTCTCTAATGTTGACAATTTTATACTCCTGGATTCTGAAACATTCTTAAGATAATGGTCATACAAAGAGTTCAAAAATGACGTGACCTGAATTCTGTTTGCTTCGCTCATATTCTCCCGGATCAATGGCTCAACCGCACTCTTATATTCGCCTACTCTAAAAATTTCGGGCTCTATCTCAAGTTTCTCAAGTGTACCTTTTAAAAACCATAGCTCTGCATTCAACCCATTGAATTCTAATATTCCTACCGGATTCAGGAATATTTTGTCAGCAACAGATGCCAAATAATAAGCGCTCTCCGAATATACTTCGCCATAAGCTGTGATAAACTTTCCTGATGATTTAAAATCCAGCAGGGCATTCCTGATCTCCTCCAAAGAGGCAAAGCCTGCAGGCACACTTTTTAATTCTAAATAAATACCCTTTATTTTGTCATCCAATTTTGCGTTGGCCAGCGCTTCTGTTAATTCACGTAAGCCAATCCCCCCCGGAGATGATTTAAAGGGCAGATCAAGATCAGAAAAAGGATCGTCAATATCCCTTTCAACAATTGGTTTGTTCAACTTTAGCTTCAGTACTGAATTCTCAGAAATTTTCGCCTCCTTTTTTGAAGATACTATGGCGCCAATAGCAATCAAGATCAAAAAAGAAATGATGGTAAATATCAATAAACCAACAAAGGTTGCGAGGACGTATTTAAAAAATTGTTTCATTTGCGAAATAATTAGGTTGTGTTTTTAATATCAATTATCAACGGGGCAATATTACAAAATTATAATTATATTGTTTTAAATGCACCTATTTTCTGTTATTATTTTTAATTTTAGATTTATTCATTCGGAATATTTCCCGGAATTGTATTCGCTGTGTCTTTTTGTAATGCTTGTAGATTTATTCTTTTTCCTTTTGAAACGCTTCAGTATCACACTTTTAATCCAATATATTTCTTTACCCGGCTTTATTTTTAGCTCTTTGAACATGACTAATTCTATTGCCAATGCTAAAAGATAACCGATTACAATGGACGATAAAACAATACAAAGCACCCAAAAAATAGTAGTATTGATCTTTTCTATAACAAGAAATGAGAGAGATACACAACTAAAAGCCATAAAAAATCGCAGAACCATTGACATTTTAATTTCAAACGCTACAAAATGAGCTTCCATGTTTTCTGAAAACTCTTCAAACATGTCCTGTATATTTTGAAATGAAGCATACATTTCTTCCCATTGCTTATCAAGGTCTTTAAATATATCATCCGATACATAACCACTGTCGTACTGGCTGCGGGCATTGGTTAAAACGTGGTATGCTTCGCTGATTTTCTTGAATTTTTCTTCCGCTTCTTTCTTTTTGGGATGCGGCACTACATCAGGATGCCATTGTTTGGCAAGTTTATAATAGGCTTTTTTTATTTCCTGCTTACCGGCATCATGGTCTACGCCAAGTATTTCGTAATAATTTTTCATTTTTCTATTGTTATTTTCTTTTTTGCCGACTGTGGACTGCCGACTGATTAGTGGCACAGAATCCCGCACATTTCATGCCCCTGACCGTTATTTTCCATCAAAACGACCACCTTACCAGCCCTGCATTCAGTGATAGCGTAGGACGATTTTGCTTAAAAAAAGTAATAATATCAGTGGAGGAGACTGAGAGTTCATAGTTTTGGTTTTTGCCCAAAATTAAAGTAATTCCAACAGGCAGGTTTGCTCCGAAATTTCCACCCAGCATGTAGCCTGTGTATATACGCAACCCCTTGGTTAATATAAAATCGCCCCCTATTGAAAAAACAGGTTTCTGGTAATTGCCCGGCACATCATTTAAAGGAACGACCAGGTCCAGACCTATCATTGCCTTGTCTTGTAATTTATGACTAACGCCTAACCTGAATACGGCAGGCAAAACCTGTTTCTTCTTTGGCAGCGGTGATCCTACAAATATTCCGGAATCACCGGTTATTTTTTCTATTTCCGAGAAAATGTCAAAGCTGTTAAACCCATCACTTTTCAGGGTATCTAATGGGGTATCTTTTATTTCAAAAACGTTTTTTTTCCAGGTGATAAAGCCTGAATTCGATATGGCTGCTGCAAATTTGTATTTTTCTTTGAATACTAAGCTCAGTCCCAGGTCTGTTCCAAGCCCCCACCCTACGGCCTTCGGTATCCCCTTCTCCTGTATTGGAAGAGCAGCATTTCTATTGACTTCTCCATAATCTATAGGAACCCGTGGTGTAACGGCAGAATATGCCACCAATCCTCCATCTACCACGTTTATTTCAGCAATAGCAATACCTTGTAAATATTTTATGCCAATGCCGCCATAGAGAGAGAGTTCTCTGATTTCATCGTAGAATATTTTTCTGCCATAGCTGAGATTATATTCCCTGTACCAGGCGAGCGTAACCCTGGTGCCGTCAAATATTTGAGATAATAATAGCGGATTGCCTGAAACTCCCATAACCACAGAGTCTGGATTTGCTATTTGGAACCCTGCTGAATCAAACTTCTTATCAAAATAATCAGAATTATTATATTGAGCATTATAACCCCTAAAAAAGATCTCTGAAGTTAATGCATTAAACTTAGAATACCACTGAATTCGCTCACGGATCCCAAAAGCAAAACCACCCACATCAGGAGCTTCATCTTTACCAGGGATGTATAATGACAGAGCAACAGGAGCAAAGCCAATGTTTAAAGCAACTCCGGCATCTGTAAAATCCCTGCTCGCCTCTATTTTTTGCTGAGTTGTAAGCGTATCGGCATTTCTTAAGCTTTTTCTTAGTTCCTTTTTTGTAAGTGCATCAGAATGGACTGCAAAGCTCAGCTCCCCAAACCCTAATGTAAAGTGGTAGTGCTCATATTCTATACCCAGGTTGGCAGGGTTTATGCCAATAGCATGATAATCGGGCGTAAAGGTAGTGCCTATGCCTGCTCTTCCGGTTGCCGTGAAGACACTTAATTCTGACTGGGCTTTTAATTGAAAATTTATAAGGACGGTCATCAATAAAATCTTTGGAAATATATACATGCCGATTTGTTTCATTGTGAAAATAAATTTGTATGGAATTTGCAATTAAGTAAAAAAATATTGAATATTGGGCTTTAATATATAGATTAACTTTTGATATTTATAAAACTATTGTATTTAAAATCATAAAAATGAAAAAACTAACTTTACTCCTTCTGAGCCTGCAAACCTGCACGGTTGACGGCTTCACACAACCCGTCAAGGACTGCGCTGTGAAAATCGGATCAAACTATTACATCAATTGCAAACACATTATCGTGTTTCAGCAGCAGGACGTGCTGACTGTAACAGACACGAAAGGCAATTCAATAAAAATAAACTTTGACATCTTCTCACCTAACGGCAAAAAAGTAGCAGCCGTAAAAGACGGACAACTGGTCGAAGGCAATAAAGACCTGTACGACATAAAATCATCTGACAAGGAATACACCTTTATGGAGAAATCCACCAACCGGATCATCTGCTATGTAAAGAGAACTTTCAACAAAGAAAAGAACCGCTGCGAGCTGCAAATATGGGCCGATATGTATATGCCAAGCGGTTTCTACTTCCAATGCACACCGGAGACGACCAATGTTCCCCTTTTAAATATGATGAAAGGCTCAACTTTCACAGGCGCGGAATCAGCCATAATCTTAAATTGAAAACCGTTATCTTACACCGAAATACCCACGAACATAAATGAATCTCCGCACAATAACAATAGCAGCTACCTTGCTTTTCATTCTGTGCTGCCCTGTCTTCGGGCAATTCAAAAAGGCTGAAAAAATATACAAGAAAATAAACGATGGTGTAGTCCGTATATACACCTATCACCAAAACAACACACTGCATGGACAAGCCAGCGGAGTAATCATCAAGAAAAAAAACTGGATAGTTACCAACTACCACATCCTGGGAGATGCTGAAGTAATCTATGCTGAACACGAAGGTAAATCCGTCAAACTTGACAGCGTAATAGCGATGGACCCTGACAAGGACATACTTGTTCTGCAAATGTCAAAACCTGATGACGCAAATCAATATAAGTCCATCCCCAACATTCGTATCGGCAATAGCAACGACCTTAAAGTAGGCCAAAAGATTTATGCGATTGGCAGCCCTTACGGCTTTGAAAATACAATTACAGAAGGTATCATTAGCGGCTTCAGAACTTCTTTTGACAGTAAGCAAAACTTCATCCAGATTTCAGCGCCCATTTCATCGGGCTCCAGCGGAGGGGCGGTCGTAAACATCAAAGGAGAACTCATCGGAATAAGCACGCTGATCATTAAAGGCGAAACTGCCCAAAACCTCAATTTCGCCATCTTTATCAATGACGTACTTGAGGCTGCCAACAAGAGTGCGAAAAAACCAACAACAGATTCAAAGGTATCTTTGGTCAATTATTACTACCAAAGGGGCTACAATGAATACCTTTCCAAAAACTACTTGTCAGCCATTTTCAATTACAAGATGGCATTAAAATCAAAAGACGAAAGAGGATCTGCCACGCTGTTTTGCAATATTGGTATTGCCTATCATAAATTAGATTTTCTTGACTCAGCGATCACTTGGTACAACAAATCACTTACAGTTGCCGAAGGTGCAGACGCTTATGTGGGCCTTGGCAGCGTATATTATGAGCAAAACGACTTTGATAAAGCGATTTACTATTACAAAAAAGCAATTGAGACGGTTTCTGATTTTTATGAGGCTTATATAGGCCTTGGACTGGTTTACTACACCAAGGGCGATTATTTAGACGCACTTTTTTACCTAAAAAAAGTAATAGAACTAAATGTAAAAAGCCCGAAAGCATATATGCTTATCGGACACATTTCATATACTTCATCACAATTTGACGATGCAATTTCTTTTTATAAGCGGGCAATAAAAGCAAAACCAGACTATGCAGAAGCATACCTGTCATTAGCAAATGCATACATCAAAATAGGCAGCATGGAAAAAGCAATCGAATTCCAGCAGAAGGCGTACCAGCTAAAGCCAGAACTAAGAAATTCAAAAAACTGATAGAGCGTGGCAGATTGAGGAGACGAGGGGCGAGGTGCAAGGGATGCTCTCGTCACTCGTCTCCCGAAAGTTATCAAACATCTTCCATCTTCTTAACCTTTTCCCACACCAACTCTGCTTCAAACCCCCTTGAAATAGCAAACCTGACGAGCTTATTTAGCATGGGGTATGCTCCAGGCTCTTTTTCTTTTTTCTTATCAATTAATTCAGCTAAAGCGTTTAGATATTCCTTTTCATCTATATGTTTCAAGCCTTTATTTATCAGTTCACTGGAAATTCCCTTCAGCTTTAAGCCATTCTCTATCTTGATCTTCCCCCACTTATTTAACCTGAATTTATCATTGACATAAGCTTTGACAAAGCGCTTTTCATTAATAAAATCGTCTTTAACCAACCCATCAATAATTTCTTCTACCTGACTGTTTTGAAGGCCAAACAAATAAAGCTTATCCCTTGCTTCTTGTTTGGTATGTTCTCTGCGAGCGCACCAGGCGGTAATTTTAAGAAGTGCCTGTTTTTTATTATAAACTTTAACTTTATTTGTCATTAAAATAATTTAACGCTAATATACTATACATGCTGAAAACCCGCAGAAATTTAATGCTAATATACTGGTAATGCGCCTTTTGTTTAATTAGTATCATTAGTATAAATTAGTATATTAGTGTTTTATTATTCGTATTGAAAAATAAACGCGCCATCATCCTATTATTCATAGCCAATGCAATTTCGGGTTTTGCCCAGGGAATTTCAATGCTGGCTATACCATGGCATTTTGCAATCCAGGGGCAATCTTCAAAATTTAATTACATATATGCAGCCGTAACGTTTCTTACTTTATTCTGGAGCTTATATGCAGGTACAATAGTAGACAGGTTTAACAGAAAGAACGTATTTTTATCCACAAACGCACTTGGCTTTGTCATTTTAACAAGCATTGCCGCATTTGGCTGCATCAATGATTCGGTTCCGGTATCACTCATTGCCCTTGCTTTTATTACTACTATCTTTAGCTTTCACATACATTTCCCAAACTTATATGCCTTTGCACAAGAAATTACTGTACCCCGGAATTATAAAAAAATAACTTCTTATATAGAAATTGTAGGACAATCAACAGCGGTTTTGTCCGGGGCATGTGCGGCAATTTTATTAGAAGGACTGAACTTTAGTAAACAGTTTATATTATTTGGGGAAACATATCCGGTTTCCTTAGTAATTGAGAAATGGGCCTTGCACCAGGTATTTGCGCTGGATGGTATCACTTATTTAGTTGCTGCCCTGATCATCATCTTTATAAAATATATACCATATAGAAAAACAAACATTGAGAAGGGTATCCTCATAAAACGACTCCGTTCGGGTTTTGCTTATTTATGGAAAAATCCTTCGATCTTTATATTTGGTTTATTTTCATACGCTATTTTTATAGTGCTGTTGATAGAGTTGTTTGCATTATTACCTGCTTATATCAACAATCATTTGGAAGAGGGAGCAGATGTGCTCGGAATTTCTGACTTGATATACGCAATAGGTGCATTGCTTGCGGGTTTTCTGGTTGGTAAAACCTCCCAAAATATAAACCAGGTCAAATTTGTGATCATACTTATTTTAGCTACCACCATAGCATTATTTCTCCTTTCTGTTACCAGGAATTTATGGGTATTTTACCTGGTTGCGATCATCATGGGCTTTTGCAATTCAGGTACACGTATCTTCAGAATTACATACCTTTTTAATTATGTACCCAATGAAGTGATCGGCAGGGTCAATAGCATTTTCGGTGTAGCAAATATTATCATCAGATTCGGCTTTATTTTATTTTTTTCTCACTCCTTTTTTTCTCAGGGATCAAATGTAAGGTTTGGTTATGCTTTTTTAGCCGCCTTTACATTGCTTTCTGCAATGATATTGATGGGAAAATACAGGAAATTAGTGAACTAAAACGGTAAGTATAAAGTTAGTAGGGATAATTGAAAACGAATTTTTCTGGTTAAACGAAAAGCTGTGCGGAGGGGTTTTGCTCTTTGCAACCGAAGGAACGAGGATTGCAATGTGCAAAACTGTGGTGGGCAATAATTGTGAAAATGTTGGTAAATACTTCTTTAAGTTTTAAGATAAACTGAAGTAAAATGTTAAGTTTGCGGCATGAAATCACAGTTTTATTCATCCGCATTGGCAACGGAGGAATTGTTCGGGGAACAAGTAGAGTTGCTGCCATCAGTGACCGAATTATTTGAGCTGGAACTTGCTCACTTAGAATACAAGGCCATACAAGATAGTGACTTCTTAGATCGGACTGCTTTTTTTAAGTCGGTCAATGGTAA
Organism: Cytophagales bacterium; assembly: GCA_019456305.1. NCBI lineage: Bacteria > Pseudomonadati > Bacteroidota > Cytophagia > Cytophagales > Cytophagales bacterium. The sequence goes on from VRUD01000009.1 coordinate 60,424, forward strand.
ATCCTCAAAACATTTTCTGTTATGCTCTGAAAAGCCAGATTCTTTTTCAGATGATAGGTCGGCAAAGACAAAAGCATATTTTGAGAACGGCCAGTTTTCTACGGGGTATGCAACTCATGGCTTGTTCCCTTATCGTGGTAAATTTCATCCACAACTGATCAAAGGGTTGTTAAATATTCTTGGTGTCAAAAAGGGTGAAACAATTTTGGACCCGATGTGTGGTAGTGGTACAGCAAATATCGAAGCGGCAATGATGGGAATTAATTCTTATGGAATTGATGTCAGCCCTTTTTGTCAGTTTATGACCCGTACGAAATATGAGGCATTAACAATTGATGTAGAGCAACTGTCCAACTTGAAAAAAGGACACGAAAAGTTGTTTGATTTTCTAAAAGACAAAAAAAAAGCCACAGAAAAAATAAGCAGTTTAACCTCGAACAAAGCGAAGGTTTACAATCTATCATTACTGGCTTTTTTGGATGCACTCGGTTATTCTAAACGTGTTACATCGTCTACTCACCAACAACTTTTTGAAAAGGTACTAAAACGGTATGTAAACACAGTTGAGGGATTTTTGAACAATTCACATTTTGATAATTCCCAATTAGGGTGGGTAGAGGTCTTGCCCAATTCAGAAGCATTGAAGATTGATTTGCCAAATGATTCGATTGATGCCATAATCACTTCACCACCATATTCTTTTGCGATTGATTATGCTGCTAACGACCAAGACCAATTGGAATATTTGGGATATGATACTAATGAGTTGAAATCTAGAATGATTGGGCTAAAGGGAAGATATAAGAGTGACAAATTGGAAAACTATTTTACAGATATGGGAACTTTCTGCTCAGAAGTGGCAATGGTACTAAAGAAAGGCAAACATTTCGTAATGATAATTGGCTCTAATACCAACCAAACAGGTGGAATTAGGTTGGAGCAAACTGTGATTGACTCGGCAAAAAAGGTCGGGTTAGAATTGGTTAAAAGTATTATCAAACCAATCAAAGGGATGCGAAATACTATGAAGGATGAATACATTTTATTCTTTGAGCGCAAATGAGGTCAACCGAAGATAAATTCAAAACAGTAATACAAAGGAATACCTTCTATTTCTTTAACCAGCGGTTTGAGGAAAAATATGAAGGTTATTTGAACAGCATTAAAGAGACCCTACTTGTCCTAAAGAATAAGATTGAAACACAAGGTTTAAAGAAGGATATTTTTGAAGACCTTCTCTTAAACAAGGAAAATGGTTTGAGAGCATTGCTTGCCCTTACCGGATTTTCCAATGAATACTTAAAGCGGTTGACGACCGTCATTCGGGTTGTTGACGATAAAGAATTAAACTCGCTTGTTTTCAAGGATAAATGGAATACTGATGAAAATTCCGATAACGTCAAAGAGTGGTCAGATAACACAATTCTCAAACTAATACAGGAAAATCAATATTTCCGAAAAGGGATTATAAACATTTTCTTTGAAGGTTCATCTATTCCATTTCTGGCAAATACAATTCCATTATTCGAGTTGAAGAAATTGAGCATTTCAAAGCTAAAGTTTGAAGTGCCCGAAATGATTGATTCACTTATCCGATATAAGGAAAAGGGAAGTTATTCCGGAATGAAAGAAAACAATCCTGAAATCGTGATAGAAGAAATGCTCGATGCAATGGGGATAACCTATGACAGGGGAGATTTGGGTGAACTGATAGACAATGCACCTGATAATAAGAGGAAGATGGATTTTATCATACCGAACAAACAAAATCCATTGATTATTGCGGAAAGTTCTTTTTTGGCAACAACTTCGTCTGGTCAAGGCGATAAATCGAAAACTGAAATTTCAATTGATACACTACTGAAAGAGCATTATCCGGGAGTAAGGTTTATAGGATTTGTTGATGGCATCGGCTGGTACGTTAGAAAAGGTGATTTGAAAAGAATGGTAACGGCTTATGAAGATGTTTTTACTTTTCACAAAGAAGAACTAGCAAGATTTGAAAAACTAATAACTAAAACGTTCACCAAATGATAGATAAGTATTTGAATAAGGTTACGCAAGGCGACTGCTTGGAAATTTTTCAAAATATTCCAGACAATTCTGTGGACATCACTTTTGCGGATCCTCCTTTTAATCTTAAGAAGAAATACAACAGTTATGAAGATAGTTTGGAGTTCAAAGAATATTTGGATTGGTGTGAAATGTGGATTAAGGAAATGGTAAGGGTTACAAAGCCGACTGGGTCAGTCTTTTTGCACAACATTCCCAAATGGCTAACTTTTTACGCTACTTATCTAAACAAATTTGCCCACTTTAAACATTGGATTTCTTGGGATGCTCCAACTGCACCAATGGGGAAATCATTACAGCCAGGTCATTATGGTGTGTTATTTTATGCAAAGGATTTGAGGCAGACAAAATATTATGAAATCAGACATCCACATAAGCGGGATAGGAAAACTGGACACTTGACTAAAGATTATGGTGGTAAAAAAGATGGGTTGCACCCATTTGGCCCCTTGGTGTCAGATGTTTGGACGGATATTCACCGGATAAAGCACAACAGATTTAGAGATAAGCATCCATGTCAGTTGCCCTTGCATTTATTGGAACGTATTGTATTGATGTCAACGGATGAAGGTGATATTATTTTAGACCCTTTTTTGGGAACAGGAACTAGCGCTATTGCAGCTAAAAGTTTGGGACGAAATTACATTGGTTTTGAGTTAGATCAAAATTACGTTGATATTGCTAAAGGCAAATTGGATAGAACATTGCCCAATTCAAAGATTAGTGATGTATGGGTAAGTGTTTATAGAAATGAGGTCGTAACTATCCGAAATGATGACTGGATGGAATTGGAGCGGTATTACATAATTCCAGAACTGAGACGACATCTCGATTATACGAAAATAAAAATACGCGATAAGAATTTGCTGCCTTCCGAGGAAGCCCCAACACTCCATGGAGAGATGTGTAAAAAAGGAGAGGAACGAGCGAAAATCCTTCAGTCAAAACTTCCCAAGAAGGAAGAAGTAGAACTCTAATGACATTTTGCGGGCGGGGTGGTTTAGCTTTTTTGCAAAGCTTGGGCTGTGCGTTGGTTTGTGTGGCTTTGCAAATGTGCTAAACGTCTTTCATCTCCCATTAAAAATCGTAACCCAACGTCCAGTACAGCTTAGGTATTTTCACCTGATAATCTTCAACTCCCCACGCCAGGTCAAATTTCATATAATAGCCAAGCATCATTGATCTTATACCAAGGCCATAGCCAGATATCAACGGATTGCGGTAATTGGTCACCGTAGCTTTAAAAGGTTTGCTCACTACTACCTTTTTGTTATAATTGTTATCACTACTAAAAGGGCTTTTACCACTCCACGCGGTTCCGGCATCTATAAATGTAGTTAGCTGCAGATTCCTGAAAAAGCTCGAAGATATAGTGCTTTTATTAAAATATCTCACTACCGGGATCCTTAGTTCAGTATTGAATAAAACATACTTGTTCCCGTAACGGGCATTATAATTAAACCCTCTCAGGTTTGTAGCAAAAGACAAAAACAATAATTCATTAGCATCGTCAACCAGTTCTTTTTCAGTTCCAGGTTCAAAAGCTATTGGGGGATGAAACCACCAATTATCCACCCCCCCAAGCGAAAACATCTTACTTGCATTACCAAATGAATATCCATAAGAGATACGAGAGGCTAATATAATTTCCCTGTGTACCTTTTGGTAACGTCTTAAATCAATTTTAAGGATATTAAAATTGTTCTCTTTATCCTTTAGGCCAAAATAAGATTTAAAGCCGACCTTAAATCTTGTGCCCTCAACCATATTAAGCCCATAAACAATTGAATTATCAACTACAAACTCACTGTTATATCCTGTGAAATTTGTAACAAAGTCTGAGCTGCTTAACATGGACGGATCAAGATCGGTGTATCTTGTCTGCACAAAAAAAGGTGTGAATCTTATACTTTTAGATTCTGTAAAAGGATAAGACATCGTAAAATTAACCTCCTGTAATCTATATTTTCTTGAAGAAATGAAAACAAAATCAGCAAAAAGTAAACTTTGTATATCATAAGATATGCTGAGATCAACCCTGCGTTTTAAGTAATGATATTCAGCGAAGTATTTAGTGCTGCGAAAATCAGTTAACCCCAATATCCCGCCATATATTTTGTGATCTTCTAACATGTCAGTCAGGCCAACATCCAAAACAAGCCCCAATCCTAAAAGCGGGTCTATTGAAATAGATGAGGTGATTGTGTGTGCACTAAAGCTCAATTCATAAGGGTAGGGAAATGATATTAAGACGTTTTCGGATTCCGTCCCGTCTGTCTCCCCTGGTAACCCGGGGGGGAGTACTTGGAATTCCATTTTCGATTTCTCTCCCGAGTACTCGGGATCAATTTTCGATTTTCCATCTTCCCACCCTTTCGGGTGGTCACCCGTTAGGGGTGACATTTCCCTACCTGCCCCTATAATATCGGGATCAGTACCAAACCTATAATCGTCTATATCAATTTCCTCATCACCAGACTTATCGGATTTGGAATTTCGGATTTCGGATTTCGGATTTTGGATTATAGTATCATTTTGCACGATCGGATCAGGACTAATTTCCCTTGGGAATTCATTCCTTATTTTCTTTATATGCTCTATTCTTTTTTCGGTTTTCGAGTTTCGAATTTCGGTTTTCGAGTTTCGAGTTTCGGTTTTCGAGTTTCGAATTATATGCTCTATTTCCCTATTTGCTTCTTCAACAATCTTCTGCCTGTACGTACTTACATTTATTGCCGGGCGTCCATGATCTAAATCAAAATCATCATAATAATATACATATTCTTTCCCTTTATTTGTTATTAAAAATGCCACACTAACAGCTCCCCTTCCGTCCCCCCAAAGGGGGGAGACTTTGCCATCCCCTTTCCCCTCTATTTCCCTATTTCCTTCTTCAACAATTCCCTTCCAAATATCAAATTCATTAATGTTTTGTTGAAAGCTGCTTATTGCCTGCTTCTGGCGGGTTAAAAGATTATACCTATACAAATTTTTTATTCCTTTCTCATCGCTCAGATAGATAATATTTTCATTATCAAGTCCCATAGGTTTTGTTTCGTTTGCCCTTACAGTATTTGTGGGAATACGATATAAAGTATCGTTGGATTTTTTTAAATCGTAAAGAAAGATATCAAAATTATCAGTTATATCTCTAAAAGTGCCTTTATCAAATCCCAAAATATCATTCTTTCTGTTTGAACTGAACATAATTGCTCTGGAACCTGCCCCGACAAAGTCGGGGTCGGGCATAAAATGAGGATCAATATCGTCAAAGAGATCATCGGTTATTTGTTTAATTTTATCTGATCTTAAATTATAAATATAGATATCCGATTGCCCTTCTTTTACAGCGCTTAATATCAGTTTATTGCCGTCACCTGAATAATCAAAACCTAATATATGGGTGAATTGCCGAAAGGTACTTTTCAATATATGCTTGCTATGAATATTGTAATTATATAATATCAGCTTGCCCTTTTTTATCTCAATGATTGATAATATATCAGAAGATTGCCAGGTCAAAAGCGGGAGCTCGTAATCAACTTTCTGATCAATCGTTTGCTGTCCGCCAGTCAGTATGTTTTTATATTTTTTTAGCTTGTGGTCATAAATAATAACGTTATATTTACCTTTATAATTTTCTGAATATGCGACAAAATTACCATCAGGACTGATCCTGATATTATTATATATAAGACCTTTTCTGTTGTTTTTTGTAATTCTGAATGCTAATTCAGGCCTTACGTACCGGGCAACGATCGGCTCAGCCATTGATATATAATATTCTCTCCAATCTTCTATGAACCTATAATATGGCTGCCCTAATGTACCTTCAATGCTGGATTCTTCATTGCGGGTAAGCCTTGTTAAATTGAGTATGGAAGATATATTTTCTTTTCCATATCGCTGTGCTATAAAATTCCAGATAGAGTGCCCTGCTATTACAGCATCTCTACCAATCAGATGAGAAGGTTTTTTAAAATTACTCCCGGTTTTATCACTGATCACATCTCTTATAAAATCATCCATTTGGTTACTCCAACCTTCAGCAATATAAGCAGCACAGCCATCTAAGTACCATTCGGGAAGAGTGAGCAAATAAGAACTTTGCATCATATCCTTAAAGTTGCCGCCATACATCATTTCGTTGAGAAGTATTTTAGCGATCCCATAACTTATCTCTCGCTTAAAGCCAACCTGAGTACCGGGAAAGGCAATTTCCACCTTGCTTTTGACAATAGTGGTTTTACCGCCAACCTGGTACCTTTGCATATCCAGCCCGATATTACTTTGCTGAAGGTCAGAAACAGCGTTATAAATGATCAACTTCGTCTTGGAATAGGGCGTAAACCCTGCCAGGTCAGTGATCCTCTTCAAATCGGCCTCAGCATAATTTGCAGCCATCTGAGCTAATTGATACCCCCCCTTATAATAATAAATCTCAAAATTGCGGGTACTTATTGAGCTGAAATCAAAATATTTATATTGTACCCTGTTTCTGCCAAAAAGCTCCTGGGAAGCCTGGGCGTGAACAATTGACAGTTGACAGCAGGCAGTTGACAATAGTGTAATACTTATTAGGATACGGGATAGCATTTTGATTTACTGATTTTTTAAAATTAATCACGCCTGTCCCGATGCAATCTGGGAGCTACTCGGGGAGTACCCGGGACAAGCATTTTTATTATGTACGGGTTAAAGTAACGAAAATAATATTACGATATTTATTCGATTTGATTATTTTTTTGTAAATTGTATTTTTAGATTGAAATATTATAGAAGATATAATGCCTTAACCATTGGTTTATCAGCTTTTTATTAATATGAGTCCACTCCGAAAAATCCTCAGATAATTAAAATTCCTTGAATTTTCCTTTGTGGACTCAATATTAAAAATAATATTATTCATACTATATTATACCCTACACTTCCATTTACCACCGCTCACTTGCATCATCAAACATTATTGCTAATTTTGCAAATTATCGTGCTCCGACTTTGCAGGAATTGCGATGGAGTCGGGGTACGAATAAGATAGAATCACGTAATAGCGATCTATTCGTACCCCCACTCCAACACTACAAAAACCAGCAGAGTGGGAGCATGATAATCAGCTACTGAACTACTGAACACCCTTTACCAAATGATCAACATCCAACAATTCATTTTCAATCCTTTCATGGAAAACACCTATGTCGTCTATGATGATACCAAAGAATGTGTGATCATTGACCCCAACTGCTACGAAAAAAATGAGCAGCAGGAATTGGCTTCATTTATAGAAAAAAAGGATTTAAAGGTAAAATATTTACTCAACACCAATCGTTATATTGAACATGTAATGGGTATTATCCAATAATGTAAATAACATTTTTTAAAAAAACTTTCTTTTCTAATATTAATTAATTATATTTGTAGTTAATTATTAGCAAAATAATTATGAACTATAATAGAATTATATTAACAACTCTATTATTAGGATTGCTGTTAATCAATAATGGGAGTATCTTTAGTCAAGTTATTGGTAATGCATTTTTATCAGGACAAACTGACCATAGTGGTACAAAAGTAAAATTTATCCCTAATTCACAAACTGCACAACTTGATTCAACTTATACAAATTTCAATGGTAATTACACAATAAATCTTAACGGAGGACTTTATAAGGTGCTATTTTCTAAGAGTGCGTATCAAAGTCTTTATTATAATTCCGGAAATATATTTGTTATAGCTACAAATGATACATTAAATGATGTTACTTTACAACCTGGTAGTGTTATTTTTGTTACTGGGCCAATTTCAGGAATATGGGAAAATACAAACTATTATATCGTCAGTGGTGACATTAATATTAACAGCGGTTCATCACTGGAAATTGAGGAAGGAACAAATATAAAATTTAATGGTAATTATACTTTTACAGTTGATGGCAAGTTAACTGCTATAGGTACAGAAGTTGATCCGATCATTTTTACTTCTAATATTCTATCTCCCAACGAGGGTGACTGGAACCAGTTAGATATTAATAATTCTCAAACTGTAATTGACCATTGCATTATTGAATATTGTAAAACCTGTATTAATTCATCTGATTACAGCCCAACTATATCAAATAATGAGATAAGATATTTTTCAGATGACGGTATTTATAGTTTGAAAGGTTCTCCTTTGATTACTAACAATGTAATACACGACTATTATAGCAACCCCTATGCGAGGGGAATTTGGATACAAAGTACTTCAAATGCAATTGTAGATTGTAATACTGTTTATAATGGTCTTGGATATGGTATTTATAGTTCTTCTACAATTTTAATCAAAAATAATATAATTTATAATATTACAGGTTCAGACAGAGGTTATGGAATTGATGTTAGACATGCTATATCAACAATTAATAATAACCATATATACTTTTGTAGAATTGGAATAAATATTGGAAGGAGTGGAGATAACAATATGCCAAATCCCTTTATTACAAATAATACTATTCGCAATAATTCACATGCAGGGATTTCATTTGATCAATTTTATGGCAATGGCACAGTAATTAACAATATCATTGTTAACAACAACATAGGTATCGAACAGGGTCTTCCTGGCTGCAGTTTCTGTTCAAATACTCCTGATGAAATTTCATACAATTTAGTATGGAACAATACTAATGGTAATTATGTAGATGTTCAAATAATAGGAATAGGCCAAATCGTAACGACCAATTCTAATGCTGATAACATTGACTCTTATTTTAATCTAAGCCAAGACCCATTATTTGCAAACAATACACCTCCAAATCTAGAGACAAATTCGCCCTGTCTTAATGCAGGCAATTCAAACTATTCATCAAATATCGGATTTAGTAGTTCTTTTGTTTGTGAGCAAATTATTTTAGATTCAAATTTTAATTTAGTTGAAGAATATATTATTATAAATCAAAACTATCCAAATCCTTTTAAGAACCTTACTATTATAAATTATTCAATATTGAAGGATACAAAACTAAAAATTGAAATTATTGATATCAAAGGGCAAATAATAAAAGTACCTGTAAATGAATATAAAATTAGTGGTGAGTATACATTAAGATTAGATGTAACGGGAATGAATAGTGGCATTTATTTTTTCAAATTATCCTCAAATAATTACACTCTAACTAAAAAAATGATTGTTAAAATTTAATTTCCTATAAAAAGGAAGTGCTCTTCTTAAATTTCACAAATGTATTTTTTCGCTGGCTTTACCAAATGATCCACATCCAACAATTTACTTTCAATCCATTCATGGAAAACACACTTCTCGTCTATGATGATACCAAAGAATGTGTGATCATTGACCCCGGCTGCTACGAAAAAGATGAACAGCAGGAATTGGCTTCATTTATAGAAAATAAGAATTTAAAGGTAAAATATTTACTCAACACCCATTGTCATATTGACCATGTGCTGGGCAATCAATTTGTCAAAGATCGTTTTAATGTAGCTTTGTTGCTGCATAAAGATGAGCTTGTCATCCTGAATTCCAATAAGGCGCTTGCTCCTAACTATGGGATCCCGAATTACCAGGAAGCCTATCCTGATGAGTATATTGATGAGCTGGATAAGATAAAATTCGGTGACACTGAACTACAGGTATTATTTGTACCCGGGCATTCACCCGGCCATATTGCTTTTTATAATAAAGATCGAAAAATATGTATTAGCGGTGATGTGCTGTTTCAAAGAAGCATAGGCAGAACAGACCTGCCCGGTGGCGACTATGATACCTTGATCAACAGTATCCATAAAAAAATATTTCCTTTGGGAGATGACATGGTGGTTTATTGCGGTCATGGGCCAAGTACCACTGTTGGGGAAGAAAAAAAATATAACCCGTTTTGTGGTATAGAAAAATAATATGATCAAAAAAAATATCCCCAATTTTTTGACCTGCTGCAACTTGCTTTGCGGATGCGTAGGTATTGTAGCAGCATTTAAATGGAATTTATCTGCTGCAGCGTATTTTATAGGGCTATCTGCCGTTTTTGATTTTCTGGATGGGATAAGTGCGAGAATGCTCAAAGCAGTTTCTAATATCGGAAAACAGTTGGATTCCTTTGCAGACCTGGTATCTTTTGGCTTGTTACCGGCAGTAATATTATACATTATGATTTATCAAAATATATTATCTTCAGCACTTTCACAATTGGATTTGGATAATATCTTCAATTTCCAAACTTTCCCTGCCTTCACCGCATTTCTAATCCCGGTCTTTTCAGCGATCAGGCTGGCAAAATTCAATATTGACACCCGGCAAAGCGACTCATTCATTGGGTTGCCTACACCGGCCAATGCAATTTTGATCGGCTCTTTACCGTTGATACTTGCAAATGACACTTTCCATCTAAGCCCGGTTATACTCAATTCATATTTCCTAATACCAACCATCTTCCTGCTGTGCTATCTTTTGGTCTCAAAACTGCCACTTTTTTCATTAAAATTTAAAAACATTTCATGGGGTCAGAACAAAATTCGTTTCATTTTTCTTTTTATTTCATTGGTTTTGATTATCATGCTAACTTATACTGCTATTCCATTGATCATTTTTATATATATATTTATGTCTTTTTTTAAAACAAAAAAAATACCACAAAGACACAAAGTCACCAAGATACACTAAGAAAACCTTGACGTGAAATTCATGTAATTCGCGTCTAAATTATTTTGTGAAACTTAGTGTCTTAGTGCCTTTGTGGCAAGAATTAAAATGAGATTCAAAGCAGAAATTGACATAATGCCCCTCAAGGAGATCCTTGATCCACAGGGAAAAGCTGTTAAGCTCGGACTCGGGAATCTGGGCATAAATAACATTGAAAACGTGCGCATTGGCAAGCATATTACTCTAGAACTCAATGCTAAAGATGAAGAGCAGGCAAAACAAGTTGTTGATCAGGCTTGTAAAAAGTTATTGGCAAACCTGGTAATAGAAGACTACAAATACAATATATCACTTAAATCTGAGTTATAAATTTTTGAGCTTACACTCTTGTGAAATCCCTCCCCCGAGTAACTCTGGATGGGGAGCGAAGCAATTCAACAGGGTGAGCCATTGATCACTTATTTTTATCATACCTAAATGCTATTTATTTGAAATAAATATCTACCTTACTACTTTCTAACTGTAAAATTAAAAAACTATCCGCCTTCATAAACAATATTAGTCCCGTAGGGACGACCTGTTTGTAGAAAAAATGCCAATACAGCGATAAGCTCCGTAGGAGCGACCTGTTAAAAACCCTTTTGTTTATCTTTGCGGACTGTCATTTAAAATTATTAACGTAATATCTTATTTGGGGAGAATTATGAAACTAAAGGTTTGCTTATTAGTAATTCTGTTTCTTGTATTCAGCTATAAAATCCAAAGCCAGATCCCTGCTGAGAACGGTTCCCACCCTTTCGGGTGGTCACCCGTCAGGGGTGACATCAAAATCAAGTGGGAAAGTAACCGGTATGTTAAAGCCAGAAAAGATGGCTTGAAAGAGGTTCTGGCGTTTGAAGGTGGCAGATATATTGACAACGATATTCCATTACCTGCATATTTTTTACAATTCCCCGGAAAATATCTAAGCAAATTTGAACTATACAATGAAACATATCAAGCCCTAGATGCAGCATCCCAAAAACTGGTTCCGGCAAATTTAGTTCCTGCACAGCTTCAAATTTCTATTGATATACAATACCAAAACAGACGCCCTGTCAGCCTGGTTACTTTTATTCCTCTAAGAAAAAACGATCTTACGGGACAATTTGAAAAATTAGTATCCTTTCAATATAAATTCACCGAATCCCCTCCTGCGAAAATAACAAACATTACAAGAACTTACGCTACGAACTCTGTCCTTGCAGATGGCGACTGGTACAAATTGGCAATAATTAGCAGCGGTATTTATAAGATTGATTTTAATTTCTTATCCAATATAGGAATAAATCCCGGAATCATTAATCCTCAAAACATTAAAATATTTGGGAATGGAGGCGGCATGTTGCCACAGGCTAATGCTTCATTCAGGGTTGATGACCTGGAAGAAAATGCGATCTATATTGAAGGCGAAAATGACGGGCAGTTTAATGCTAACGACTATATCCTTTTTTACGCCCAAGGCCCGCATACGTGGAACTATGATTCTACCAACAAAATTTTTACTCATACTCAAAATTTATATTCTGATACTGCCTTTTACTTTTTAACTGTAGATATTACTTCCGGGTTAAGGATTCAAACTCAAAATAGTTTAACTGGCGGCACTCCGGTCAATACTTTTGATGACCATTTCTTCCATGAACAAGACCTTGTAAATATGGGTAAATCCGGGAGACTTTGGTTTGGTGAAGTATTTGACTTTACACCTCAACGTGATTTTAATTTTGATATCCCCGGATTAAATAATTCTGAGATGAAAATTACTTCTTATGTTATGGGAATCTCCTCAAAAAGTGCTTCTTCTTTTTCGGTTAATATTGCTGGCCAGTCTTTAGGCAAACAGTCAATTCCTATACAAGGTGGAGTGGGAGGTGATTACCCTGATTGGGGTGAAGTCAAAAGGGACACTTTTAATATAAATAGTTCAACATTTAGCAACAACAGCAGTATTACGATTACGCTATCATACAACAAAGGCAGTTCAGGCAATGCAGTAGGGTACTTAAATTATCTTGAAATAAATGCTCAAAGAGAATTAAAGCTTTATGGCAACCAAACCCAATTCAGGTCAATAGAAAGTTTAAATAATGCTGTTAGTGAATTTAAAATCGCAACTGTAACAAGTGTTGATAAAATATGGGAGATCACAGATCCATTAAAACCTGTTGAGCAAAGCTATACATTGAACAACGATACGGCTAATTTTTCCATAGCAACTACCACACTTAGAGAACTTATAGTTTTTTCTGGTAGCGCTTTTCCCTCGCCTGCCTATGTCGGAAAAATTCAAAATCAAAACCTTCATGATTTTACTGCGGCTATCCCCCATCTCGTAATAGTTACTTCACCTGTTTTTTGGGACCAAGCCAATAAATTAGCTGATTTTAGAAGAAGTAACGATGGTCTGGATGTTGAAGTTGTGACAACGAACCAAGTATATAATGAATTCTCTTCAGGCGCCCAGGACATAACTGCTATTCGGGATTTTATGAAAATGCTCTACGATAAAGGCACACAAACCGACTCAATCAGGTATTTACTTTTGTTTGGAGATGCTTCGTATGATTACAAAAACAGGGTCTCACCCAACACAAACTTTGTCCCTGTTTATGAATCCAACCAATCACTTGTACAAATAGGCACCTATTCGTCTGATGATTATTTTGGGCTTTTAGATGATAGCGAAGGTAACTGGGGCACTTCCGAAAATTCTTACTTAGATATTGGAGTAGGACGCCTGCCTGTAAAAAGTATCCGGGAAGCTGAAGACGTAGTAAATAAAATAATAAATTATTCTGAAAATAAAGCCACCTTTGGCAAATGGAGAAATAAAATTTGCTTTGTGGCTGATGATGGCAGCGATGATAATGGTAGTAATATACATGTGTCTCCTCAAGCAGAAAATTTAGCGACTAAGGTTATAAATGAACACCCGGTCTATAACGTTAATAAGATCTATTTGGATGCATATCCGCAAATAGCTACACCAGGCGGAGAAAAATCACCCGAGACGAATGAAGCTATCGACAGGAACATCGAAAATGGAGTATTGATCATGAATTATACCGGGCATGGAGGAGAAGCCGGCTGGGCACACGAACGCATCCTGGAAGTTAACCAGATCAATAACTGGGAAAATTTTGATAACCTGGCATTATTTTTTACTGCAACCTGTGAATTTGGCAGATACGATGATCCTGACCGCACTTCTGCCGGGGAATACATAATCTTGAATCCAGGTGGAGGCGCCATTGCAGCAATTACTACAACAAGGCCTGTTTATTCTGGACCAAATTATAATTTGAATGTGGATTTTTATAACGTTGTATTTACCCCTGTTAATGGAGAAATGCCAAGACTCGGTGATATTATTAGAAAAACAAAAAACGAGGGACCTGTCTTAAACGACAGGAATTTTTCGTTGCTCGGAGATCCGTCAACGCGTTTGGCTTATCCTGAAAAAGATGTAGTTGTAACTAAAATCAACAGTAAAGATATTTCTCCTGATTCTACGGTAGCTGATACCCTGAAAGCTTTAAGTAAAATAACAATTAAAGGTGAGGTCAGAGAAAACAAAGATGACCCACTTACTAAAATAACAGATTTTAATGGCTTT